>JAITET010000096.1 GCA_031281895.1 Puniceicoccales bacterium
TTCTTGCAAAGATCGTCTATGGTCACAAAAAGCCTTGTTAGTCTTAGGGTTGTTTTGTTCATCCATCTTCCCTAAGATTTTTCCTTTCCTTTTCTCTTTTTTATTTTGAGATTCGCGTAATTTACTAACTTCAAGCATCAAAAGTATGCATTCCTCCATATCTGTGGTAGAATTTGTAATGGACATAATATGGACCGTAGATTAACAATGCCTGCACACCCATGGAATAATGGTCAGGTAGAACCCATGAACAAAACAATCAAAGAAGCTACGGCTAATCGGAATTACTACGATACCCATCGGCAGCTGCGACAACATCTGCAAACATTTATTAGTGCATATAGCTTTGCTAAAAGGCTTAAGTCTACTAATGGCCTGACACCCTACGATTTTATACTTAATTCCTGGAAAAATAATCCTGATTCTTTCAGAATTAATCCTCTCCATCACAATATGGGACTATGCACCTAGAGCAACTTAGCTGCATTCAAAATGGCATTGGTTATTTCTTTGTTTGACTTTGTTCCAATTCCGAGGAGAGCGATAAATAAATAGTCGTGGGATTGTTTGAAACATTTCAAATTAAGTCTAAATGCTTCCCGAACCACCCGTCGGATCCGGTTCCTGGTCACCGCATTGCCGATTTTTCTCGACGTAATTATCCCAATTCGTGGCATTAAATCGTGGAATGACGTACCTCCTGTCCCCCGTTGGAGGGATTTTAAAACAAATATCTCCCCATAAACGCTCTCCGTATCTTTGGAACGAAACTTTTCAAAATCAGAAGATTTTCTCAAGCGTTGGCTTTTGAATAGCCGGAACATTTGTTGAGAATTTTATATGCACACACAGATTTTTTTGCGTCCGATGCGTCTGCGTGCTGATAATACCTTACGTCCGCCCCGTGTTGCCATACGAGAACGAAACCCACATTTTCTGATTCTCTTTAAATTCGACGGATGATATGTCGGTTGCATAGTTTACTTCACTAATTTTAATTACTATTAACAAAGAGTAAATTGGCCATATGTCAAGGTTTGACTGATAAATTTCTTGAAAGAGAAAAATTCTAGTCAACATTGTTTACAAACCTTTTTAAAATTTTACTATAAAACTTGAGATGTTTATCTCTCATTCAGAAACAGGCTAAGTCGTTAGCTTAGCAAAAAAATTATGGAAAAGAAGGGGATTAATTTTAACCGTATCAATTGCTCCTATTGTTTTATTAGTGATGAAAAGTAAACGTAGTTCCATGGGGAAACTTTCGCCCACATTGTTTATACTATCCGGACCTTCTGGAATTGGAAAGGATACCGTTACTAGGAGGCTATTACAAAGGATTGGAGCCGAAAATCTAAAAAGGATAGTTACTACCACTACCAGGCAACCGCGGAATGGTGAAGTGAACGGTATAGATTATCACTTCATTGATAGGGAAGAATTTCTTAGACGAATAGAAAGATCGGAGTTTTTGGAATATGCCAATGTGCACGGAGATTATTACTACGGTTCTTCGCGAGCAGCCATCGAATCAACTCTGTCGGCAGGAATTAACGCACTCCTGGTAATCGATGTGGCAGGGGTTGAACAAATTTTAAGGCAGAAAAACAATTTTCGGACGGTTACAATTTTTATTACCCCCAAAAGCTTGGATGAACTCAAACAAAGAATCGCCGGTCGGGGAACTGAAACAGCAGAATCAATGGCTAAACGCCTTCAAACGGCGGAAAATGAAATGAAGATGGCTCCCATCTATGACCACGTTATCATAAGTGGTTCTCGAGATGAGGACTTTACAGCTCTCTTGGAAATATACAAAAAATCCCAATTGGCGTAATTTTAGGGGGAATTGCAAGGGGATTGATTCCTTATTTGGGCTTTACTAGCGGTTGTATCTCCCTCCTATTTTTCGAGAAGAGTAGGCTCGTTTTTCAAGTTTCAAGTGTTTTTCTGCCAATTTGGCGAGCTGCGCAAAAGGCAGCCCTATTAGGAAATAGATAAGAGCGACGATCGCACCCATTCCAAAGAAGTTGAACGAATTACTCGCAATCAGCATATAGGTTTTTGTCAATTCCATTATTGTGATCAGCGAAACAAGAGATGAATCCTTTAAAATTGCGATAAAATCATTCGTAAGCGGTGGCAAAACAAACGTAAATGCCTGTGGTAGGACAACATGGCGTAAAGATTGCCATTGGTTCATCCCTAATGCCCGTGCTGCTTCCATTTGACCATAGGGAACAGCTGCCATTCCGGCACGAAAATTTTCTGCCTCATAGGCAGCATAGTTCATTCCAAGAGTTAGTATCCCAGCGACCAACGGTGGCAGTGTTATCCCTATGCATGGGAGGCCATAGAAGACAAAAAATAGTTGGATTAAAAGTGGAATTCCCCGTAAAAGTTCTATCATCGAAACGGCAAAAAAACTTATCCATTTGGGCATGTATACCCTCATAATTGCGAAGCAAAGCCCAATGATTATGGCTACGCACATTGCCAAAATTGATATCACTAGGGTAACACAGGCAGCTTTTATGAAAAAAGGTAGCACTTTGACGTATTGAACGGTTGATTTATCCTGGTTTCCAGGAGATTCGGATTTCGAACCTGGTATTTCTATTTTTGATGATATTTCACGTAATCTGGAGTAGGAGGTATTGTGTAGATCCCACTTTGATACGATTGCATCAAGGGAGCCGTCCCGTTGCATATCTCCGATGATGTTATTTATGGCGGCCATAAGTTCCCTATTCCTGGGGGCTGATACGATGGAATACCTTGTCTCGTCGAGCTCATCAATAATTTTTAGACCGGATAGCTTTTTAGCATAGTACGCTGCAATTTGCCCGTCCAATAGGATCGCATCCACACGTTTGTTTTTTAAATCCGATATGGCACAGTATTCATTTGGATAGCCGATGATTTTGATATCTTTTAGACTATTCGTCAGAATACTTTCTGCCTTAGAGCTTCGTAAAACACCGACAATGGCTCCACTGCAATCAAGGATAGATTTGATATTATCGGTATTCGAACGAATGATAAGTGATAGGCCACAGGCATAGTATGGATTCGAAAAGATGACACTATTTTCTTTCCCTTCTTCGGGTGAAAAACCATTGATGACCACATCGTACAGATTCCTTTGAAGGCCAGAGATTAGGCTGTCCCAATCATTTTGGTGGAACTCTGCTTTGCGACCGAGGCGTTTGGCGATGTGCTCTATGATATCTTTTTCAAATCCCACCACCTTTGACAAGTCCCCATTTTCATAGAACACGTTTGGTGCCCCACTTTCTGCGTCGGCAGCCCAGCGCAACACTGATTCATCAGCCAATAAAACAGATCCGAACAACAATAGCGTGATAAAATAGAAACTTTTCATTACATATATCGTTTGAGAAATCTACGGGTCCTATCATCCTGCGGGTTTATAAAAATTTCGTCCTCATCGGAAATTTCTATAATTTCGCCATTTTCCATATAAATTATATAGTCAGAAGCATCTTTGGCAAAACGCATTTCATGGGTAACGATAATCTGGGTCATTCCTTCCGCATCGAGATCGCGCATGACCTGTAAAACTTCTTCCACCATTTCCGGATCAAGGGAAGAAGTTGGTTCATCGTACAGCATAACTTTCGGTTTCATTGCCAATGCCCGGGCGATGGCTGCCCGCTGTTTTTCGCCACCGGATAAGCTCCAGGGATATCGTCCACTGAAATTTCCTAGCCCAACCTTTTCCAGCAATGACATCGCCAAAGCCTTAGCTTTTTCCTGCCGCTCATGTTTAACAACTATCTGGGCAATGGTCACGTTATCCAGCAGTGTTTTGTGGGGAAATAAATTAAATGCCTGGAAAACCATCCCCACATTTTGGCGCAATTTATGGGCCTGTCGCCAAAAAAAATCTTCATTCTTTTCGTGATCCACCGTGCGTAGACAAACGCCATCTATGGTGATTTCTCCTTCGTCCAATACCTCCAAACAGTTTAAACATCGCAGCAATGTCGACTTTCCGCAACCCGATGGCCCTATTACCGAAACCAAGTCACCACTTTCTATCTGGAAAGATACATGTTTTAAAATCCTATTCTTGCCATAATCTTTGCAAAGATTCGAAATACTAATTAAAGGCTCTGGACGATTGGACATTTTTTTAAAAAACTGTTAGCTAATGAAACACAGACTTATCTCGCTTTTTGCACTTTTTGTCGAAAAGTAAATAACAAAATTATTACGCCCATACAAATGACACTATCGGCGATGTTAAATACCGGCCATTGGTAGAATTTTAGGTCAATGCCTATGAAATCGATCACATATCCACGAAAAATTCTATCAATGGTATTGCCAAAAATTCCACCAAAAACCATTGCCATAAGAATTTTCTGAAAAGTCGTTTTAAATTGTTTGTGTGCAAAACCTAGAACGACCATCGATAGGACTCCAAGTATGGCTAAGATAGATGAATGTCCGCCGAACATACTCCAGGCTGCTCCTGTGTTTTCAAAATAGGCAAAGGACAGGAATGAATTTATTCTGATCACATTATTTTTTACAAAAGTCTGGGCAATTATCTTAGTCGTTTGGTCGACCAACACGACTAAACATGCAGTGGTAAAACAAATGCATTTGGCAAAATTACTCATTCTCTTTGGTTTCAAAGTCTGCCAATTCATCGGCCGATTGATCAATCTGGAAGATTGAACCATTCGAAGCTTCGGGTGGTTTATTTTTTTCTTTTTCCTTCGCCATCTGCCCTTCGATCGAAAATCTAGCAAATGGTACAGCGAGTAACCGCTGGGACTCTATTGGTTTGCCCGTTAACTCACAAATGCCATAGGTGCCATCATAAATCCGCTGGATAGCCTCTTCAACCTCGGTTAATGCCTCCTGTTCATTAGACATTAGAGCTATGGCAAATTCTGAATTAAAAGACTCGATTTCGTGATCAACAATGTCCTGGGTATCGCCAACGGAAATGGCCAAATTAGTAGTTGTCAACTTGGAAAGTCCCTTTTTGAGATCGTTCTTCAATTTCAATAAAAGTTTGTAGTATTTCCTATATTTTTGGGGAATTTCATCGGGACTTTTATCCCTAGCATTGACTTGCTTTGAATGCATGGGATCGAATCCAAAAATATCGGCTATGGATGCTACCCCTACCTTTTGCTGGGTCTGTGTATCAATTTGCTGGGCAAGGATATCTTTTTTCTTCTCAACAATTTCTTCATGTTTTTCTACCTCAATTCTTTCCTTTTTCGTCCGTATCAACTCGCGGGCATCATCGATAGAAAAAATAGTATCGTCATTTTTCCTTGTTCTGGCAAAATATTTACCTTTCGCCTCCTGATTAATGTTCACTAAAACACTCATATTGTTGTAAATGCTATTTTAAAAGATTTTCATATTTTTCAACAAGCGCCTCGAAACATTTTTGAGATACTCTGCCGAATGGGCCAGCGTCGACGAGATGGTCGACCCATTTCCAGCTGCGGGGACACCTTTCACCGCTTGCGGTGGTTATTTTGACTGAACACTGCCCATCGGAAGCTATTTCCCTAATTTCCACCTGGGAAATTATAAACACTTCGGGTAAAATTTCCTCATGTTTTTGCAATAGTGAGAACATCTTGTCTTTTGAAGAAATTTCAATAATTGCCTTGGCGTCGAGAGATTGTCCGATTAGTTTGCTTTGTCTAGCCTGCTCAAGCTGCTCATTAACTTTCGTCTTAACTGATAGCAATGCGTCGAATTCCCGTTCCTCATTCGAAAAATCACCTATCATACCCACGCTTGGCCAATCCATTAGCTGGATATGAGCTTCCTCAAAATCACTATCATTTAATGCGTATGCCATTGCTTC
>JAITET010000003.1 GCA_031281895.1 Puniceicoccales bacterium
CTCAATAACCACTGGAACATCGTCGGTTTCTACGTCGCAAGGTTCAATAGGGATATACACACCCACAACATCTCCTCGGGTGTTGAGTACTCTTTCTAAATGTAAAAACCTTAAAAATGCTCTTCTCTAAAAACCTTCCCCAAGGTCAGGACGCATAAAATCAAATAAAAGAGGAAAGAACAGACGATACAGATGGAAGAGAAGAAAGTGTGATCACAACGGTTGTAGCGTTGGTAACACGGCATCCCATCGTTTTTATGGTACTCGGATTGTGTTTAAAATTTTCGCAGCGATGATTTCACTCGATATCCCTTCGGATTCTGCGAGGTAGGAGGTGACTATCCTATGGCGCAGAACGTCGATTCCTATAGTTTTCACATCCTGCGGAGTGACGTACCCGCGACCCTGTAAAAATGCCCATGCTTTGGCCGCTAAGGCCAGGGCAATCGTGGCCCGTGGAGATGCTCCGATTTGGACAAATTGATCGATTTCAAGTTTATAGTCACTTGGCTTTCGCGTTGCAGAAACTATGTCCACCACATATTCTTTGACCTTTTCATCGATGAAAAGGTCATCGATTATCTTGCGGGAACTTAAAATTTGATCCGTAGACACTACTGCATTTGTTGCAATTTTCTTACTAATCTTTGCCGCCGAATCCAAAATTTTTATCTCTTCTAGCCTGTTTGGATATTCGATCTTCAACTTCAATAAAAACCTGTCGACCTGCGATTCTGGCAGGGGATATGTTCCCTCATATTCGATCGGGTTTTCGGTGGCAAACACCATAAATAGTTCCGGCAGTTTGTTGGTCTCACCGGCGATTGTTACCTGTAATTCCTGCATACTTTCCAGCAAGGCACTTTGTACCTTGGCCGGTGCCCGATTGATTTCATCGGCGAGAACCAAATTGGCGAAAATGGGACCTTTTCTGGTATAAAACTCGCCGGTCTTCTGATTATAAATTTGTGTGCCAACTATGTCGGCTGGCAACATGTCAGGGGTAAATTGAATCCTTTGGAATGATCCTTGTATTGCTGCTGCTAAGGATTTAATCGCCAGGGTCTTCCCAAGGCCCGGAACACCTTCCAACAAAATATGTCCTCCGGTGAGCAAACCCACTATCATCCGGTCTATCATATACCGCTGGCCGACGATCAATCGACCAATCTCATTCCTCAAAACTGATATCCAGGCCGAAGATTCTCGGACCACTGTATTTATATCGACAATACCGCTTGCCATACCTATGCCGCCCCAGTATTTACATAGTAATAAATTTTGCAATTGCTAAGTTGCAGACATTTTTCGACGTATTTTCGAATTTCTTCGCAGAACCAAGGGAAGAATGGATGATTTTTAGCGGTTCCAGGGAACTTTGCAAATGGTCCATTCTTGAAGTTATGCAGCCGGGCAGCAAGACGATAATCCGTGCAGTTCCTGAAAAATTTTCATCGAAAAAATTACTTGCCATGGGAACCCAACAGTTAATCTTTGAAATGAGTGGGGAAAAGTTTTAGTCAAATTACTCTACCGTGCATCATGGGGATTCTAAATGTTACGCCTAATTCGTTTTCAGACGGTGGTGAATTTTTTGATCGAGATTTTGCGGAACAACGCTTTGACGCCGCAACAGCGCAACCAAAAGCCATACAGCATTTGTACGAACTTGTTCGTGGAGGAGGAACAATCATCGACATTGGGGGAGAGTCGACAAACCCCGAAGCAATTGAAATCGATGGGGATACCGAATGGAGACGTATTGGCAATGTTTTAAATGCCGCCACAACCATTGAAAATGTATCCATTTCCGTTGATACATACCACGTCGAAGTTGCACGGAAAGCGCTTGAACATGGAGCAAATATAATAAATGACGTTCGCTGTACATGGCATTTCCGCGAAATGGTAACCGTTGTCAAGGATTTTGATGCCCATTTAATCGTTACCCATAATTCCCGGAATGATAAAAATTTTTCGCAAACAAACGACCCTGTCGGCAAAATAGTTTCAGAATTTGAAGAGATTTTAGACGAGGCAATCCGCATAAATTTTGATGCCAAACGTATTATTTTCGACCCGGGAATAGGTTTCGGGAAAACACAACAGCAAAATTTGGAAATTTTCAGGACAATTGGTGAAATGTGTTCAAAATTCCCAAATCCTGTCGTCTGTGCCACGTCGAAAAAATCTTTTCTGGCTACGGCTGCCAATGGAAATGATGGAAAAACATTGTCAAGTGCCACCATTGCTACAACGGTGGAAGGGTTCCGCCAGGGTTGTAAGATCTTTCGAGTCCATGAGGTGGCCGAAAATTTGGCAGTGTTGAAATTTGCACAAAAATTATATGAATGACAAAATTTTCATAGATGATATTGAGATATTTGCTAAGCATGGAACCTCCGTAGAGGAGCAATTAAGGTTGCAACGTTTCCTAATTTCAGCAAAAGCTCAATTTGATGCCACTCGGGCAAAGGACTCCGATATGATTTCCTATACCGTCGATTATACGGAATTGCTGGGGACAATATTGGAAGCCGTTCAAGGTTCTTCCTTTAATCTTCTGGAAAAGCTAGCGCAGCACGTAGCCAACAAAGTATTTCAGAGATTTCAGCAAATTACGTTGCTAGATATCGTGATTAAAAAATTTCCCGATTCTTTGGCGGATAAAAGTTTTTCAGGCCTGGGATTCTCATCGACATTTTGGCGCAATGAACAATGAAGCCTATTTGTCGATCGGAAGTAACCTTGGAGATCGTCTGGGGTTTTTAGCCCTTGCGGTATCAAAATTAAAGTATGATGGCCTGAAAATTGAAAAATGTTCCAGTGTCTATGAAACAGAACCTCAAATTCTGGCAAACCAACCAAACTTTCTCAACTGCGTATTATTTGTCAAAACAAGATTTAATGCACTGCAACTATTCAAATTCTGCCAGGCCATTGAATGTTCCATTGGTAGAAATAAAATCATCGAGTTTGGGCCAAGAAACATAGACATCGATCTCTTGACCTTCAATTTTGAACAAATTTCAACACCGGATTTAATAGTCCCACATCCACGAATGTTCGACCGTAATTTTGTCCTGACGCCCCTAAAGGAAATGGTTTCCAATTTGGTCATTGAAAATCGGCATATTGATCAACTAATCACAAAATGTGCCGATCAAAAAGTAAAACTTTTTGCAGATGAGGACGTTTTTGACATTTGAATACGGATTGCCCTTTGGGGGCAAAAGTTTTGCTCCAAGAGGAAAAATCTTTTGTGAAAAATCTCAGTTGGAAACTTGGTAAAAATGTTGACATAATTGCCGATTCAAATAAAATATATATTGAAAAAATATTTTCAACAAAGGTTAACAATGTCTGAAGCAATTATACAAGTGCCGGCAGGCACAAACGCAGCACCCCAAGCACCCCAAATAGACCCAGAATCAACCAATAACTTGGCAAATCTAGTCAGGAAACCTGCAAAAAGTAAACGGATTACCGCAAACGTAGTATCGGTCCAAAATCCCGATGGGACAGTAAGCCTACAAATGGATAATATAAAAAAGAAAAAATCCCTTTCGGACAGGGCAGTTACCACATTGCATGTCACGGAAGCGGGTGAAACCATTGCAGCCATTGGATCCGTCGCTTTTGGGATATATTCCGCTTTGACAGGTAATGTAGCTGTAGGGTATTCTTCCATAGCTGGCGGAGCCGGTGTGTTGTGGAAGCTTATAGAATCAAAATTTATCGATTGGATGAAAAAGTAAACCATCCATAATTAATAAACTTGCACATTTGCATAAATGTATCACTATGATGACTTCAAGATTTTAAGGAAGGCATCTTGAGGAATTGAAACCTTGCCAATCTGTTTCATTCTTTTCTTACCTTCCTTCTGCTTATCGAGCAATTTTCTTTTCCGAGAAATGTCGCCGCCGTAGCATTTGGCCGTAACATCTTTTCGCAGAGCTCCAAGTGTTTCCCGGGCAACAACATTGCTTCCAATGGCAGCCTGTATCGCAACTTTAAAAAGTTGGCGAGGTAGCAGTTCTTTTAATTTTTCACACATTTCACGGCCCCGAAATGTTGCTTTCGTGCGATGAACAATTGATGAAAATGCATCAACCGAGTCCCCATTGACAAGGATGTCCAGACGCACAAGGTCGGATTGGATATATGCTCCAAAGTCATAATCCATCGAGCCATAGCCCCGCGTAATACTCTTCAGCCTATCGTTAAAATCTATCAAAATTTCATTCAGAGGCAGATTGCAGGATAGAATTACTTTGTTGGCATCCAAAGTTTCGGTTCCATTGCATTCTCCACGTTTTTCACTGATTAATGCGAGAATGTCCCCAATCGATGCATTGGGAATGTGAATCTTTGCACATATGGTCGGTTCATGAATTTCGGAGATATGCGATGGATCAGGCAATTTTAGAGGATTATCAACTTCTATCCAGCTATCATCCGTTAGTTTCACCCTATAGACAACGCTTGGATAGGTGGAGATGATGTCCAAATCATATTCACGCCGTAAACGTTCCTGAACGATATCCATGTGCAGCAGTCCGAGAAAACCACAGCGAAATCCAAATCCTAAGGCTATGGAACTTTCCGATTGATAGACAAGGGAAGCGTCATTCAATTGCAATTTTGCCAGGCTAGATTTTAATTTTTCAAAATCATTGGTATCGATGGGATATATGCCGCTAAATACCATCGGACGAACGTCTTTGTAGCCAGGTAGCATCTCATCGGCTTGATCATTTGCCAGCGTTACGGTATCTCCAATTCTAACTTCCGAAACATTCCGGATATTGGCAATGATGTATCCTATCTGACCCTCGCTGAGAATGTCCATTGGACGCATTTTGGGACAGAAACATCCAACTTCCTTGATCACATTACTCATCCCGGTACGCATCATGTAAATGGTATCACCAACTTTTAAAGATCCTGAAAATATCCTAACATGGCAAATTACCCCCTTGTATGGGTCGAAGATGGAATCGAAAATCAGTGCACGGGTTTGGGAAATATTTTGTGCCGGAGGAGCCGGAATTCTATCGACTATTGCATTTAGGATATCGTCGATGCCGATGTCCGATTTCGCACTTGCCAAAAGAGCTTCCTCCCTTGGAATGGTCAAAATATCTTCCATCTGGCGCATAACATCTTCCACGTGTGCTCCCGGCAGATCTATCTTGTTAATCACCGGAATGATGGTTAATCCATGGGCCATCGCCAGATTTGCATTGGCCACAGTTTGTGCCTCAATACCCTGGGATGCGTCGACCAATAGCAGGGCACCTTCGCAGGCTGCCAAACTTCTCGAAACCTCATAGGAAAAATCCACATGGCCGGGCGTATCGTTCAGATTCAACAGAAACTTTCCCTTGGTAGGGTGATCATACCTCATCGAGACCGGATGATTTTTAATCGTTATGCCCCGCTCACGCTCCAAATCCATGGAATCTAGCAGTTGATCTTGCATCTCACGTCTAACAACCGTATTTGTATGCTCTAGCAACCGATCAGAGAGTGTGGTTTTACCATGGTCAACGTGTGCAATAATGCAAAAATTCCTTATTTTGTTTACCGGATCCATGGAGTTCTATGGTTTACAAAATTGACAAAAGAACGTATTTTGTAAAGCAGATATGACGAAGATCTCCCATTTGCGATCGATGTGGATCAGTTTGGCACGTTCAGATTCACATCTTCATCCACATTTTCCGCCAGAACCGTTCCTCCGGAAACGTGAACAATTTTCTTAATTTCTTCTTCCAGCGATTTTGCCGTGTCGGGATTGTTTTTAAGATATTGCTTTGCGGCTTCACGACCCTGGCCAATGAGTTTGCCGTTGTGGGCGATCCAAGCACCCTTCTTTTCCAAAATTTTATGCTCAAGGCCTAGGTCTATGATCGAACCAGTCTTAGAAATCCCTTCGTCGAACATTATGTCGAATTCACATTCGGTAAATGGTGCAGCCACTTTATTTTTCACAATTTTGACCCGTGTTCTGTTCCCCGTAACTTTTCCGGAACTCTCTTTTATTTGCCCTGTCCTGCGAATGTCGAGCCTGACGGAAGCAAAGAATTTTAACGCTCTTCCTCCCGGTGTTGTTTCCGGATTGCCAAACATCACTCCAATTTTTTCTCGAATTTGATTTGTAAATATGCACACACACTTGGATTTGCTGATGGCGGATGTCAATCGACGCATGGCTTGGCTCATCATTCTAGCTTGGGATCCAATCGTTATGTCTCCCATTTTGCCATCGAGTTCTGCCTTGCTTATAAGGGCAGCAACGGAATCGACAACGACGACATCAACGGCTCCAGATCGAATCAGTGTTTCCGTTATATTTAACGCATCCTCTCCATTTTCAGGTTGTGCCACCATAAGGCTATCCAAATCAACACCTACAACCTTGGCGTATCTTGGGTCGAGCGCATGTTCCACGTCGATAAACACAGCATTTCCGCCTCCCCTTTGGGCTTCCGCTATGAGACTTAGGCAAAATGTCGTTTTGCCCGAAGATTCCGGGCCAAAGATCTCACAAATCCTACCCCGGGGAAGTCCTCCCACTCCAAGGGCCAAATCGAGGGCAAGAGATCCAGTGGAGATAACGGAAACGTCCATTTTTTTCGCATTTCCCAGCCTCATGATGGAGCCTTCCCCGAACTGCTTATTTATTACAGCCATAGCCTGCTCAAGTATGTTCGGATCTCTCGGGTCCCTTGCATCACTTTTCATGCTGAAGATGGATAATATTGAAAATCAAACAATCAAGCATCATTTTTTTTATGGCTTTTAAATGAAAACGATTTAATATGTAAGCAATGAGTGGTTTACATTTTGATAGGCAGGATTTTGGTAAATTATTTATCCGGTTAGTTTTTGGTATAATCTTAGCAGCTAAGGGTGTCGTATTCCTCGTTGAGGGACAACCCTCTCTAACCTTGTTGGGAAGTATTTTAAGCATAGTTGGTATTGCGTCTCTACCATTGTACCTAGGATGGGTAATTGCCGTATGCCATATTGTGTGTGGCATAATGATAGCCCTTGGAGCATTCTTTAAAATAAGTACATTTTTATTTGGAACATTTCTTCTATTGGAAGCGGCTTTCAAGTATAAGATGGGGGGGAATCTGATTAGGGAAGTAGCCAATCTTGTAATGTTAGCGGCTGTAATGTACGGATTTGTATTTATCGGTTCGGGGACATATACCATCCAAAAGCAATAATGTTCCACGGTTTTTTGCGATAAAAAGAATATCATGTGTGACTTACTCATAACATCAATTTTGGGGGAAGTGTTGGCCACGCCTACCCAAATAAGCATCGCATCGATGGTGGTACGCACTGCCATATTTCTATCTTTGCTGGCCTTAGGTGGCTATTTCTTCGTTCAATTCCATAGGCGTGGATATTTTTGTAATTACAAAAATTCACCGAAGACCAGTTGCGATGAAATTAAAGTCGTTGCCATACGAATCCTAAGTGGCAGGAAATATTTGACGGTCATCGAACACTATGGCAAACGTTTTCTATTGGCTCTGACCAACGATAAAATCGAAAAACTGTCCGAGTGGAATTTGGAAATTCCCTCACCATCGGAAATGGAAGTTGATAGCAAGAAAAAATAAACCTCCCTGGCATGTGGAATGTTAAAAATTGGTAAGTTGATCCAAAACACTTAGTGCATATACGGCAGCAGTTTCCGATCGCAGGACATTATGACGTGTCAGCCTACATTCAATAAAACCATTCCCTATTAGATAGGCATATTCGGACGGTGAAAAATCCCCCTCCGGACCAATGGCCATACAAATATTCGACTCTGGGAGATGGGGTGAGAGGATTTTTTTTATCGGCTGAGAATTTTCCTTCAATCCGCCGAAAAGTTTTATGCCAAATGGCAATAAATCGATGGATTCAAGCTTTTCAAAACATGAAATTTTTGGAAGAAATGGGTTCCCGGATTGTTTGCATGCTTCAATGGCAGTTTGCTTCCAACGGAGCAATTTATTGTCTATTTTCCCCCTCAGTTTACATTCTGTATTCTGTGTCTCAAAAAATATTATTTCTGACACTCCTATGGCCGTTGCTTCACGCACGATATGGTCATTGTTACTGTTTTTTAGTACAGCCTGGAGAAGAGTTATCGGATGGCTTGGATGTCCAATTTTGTCTATTCTTTCAATCTCAATTTGTGCACATTTCCCATCTGCCACAACTAGTATGCCGTAGGCCTGGAATCCTTTGCCGTTCAACACAGTAACTGCTGATCCAATTCGTGCACGCATAACATTACACAGGTGATGACTTTCGGATGGAGAAAGTTCCAATATCCCAACTTCCACATCATACCCATAGAAACATTTATGCATAAATACGCGAATCTCAAAATAAAAAAGAGAAAAGGAAAGAAAAAATCTTAGGGAAGATGGATGAATAAAATAACCCTAAGACTAACAAGGCTTTTTGTGACCGTAGACGATCTTTGCAAG
>JAITET010000044.1 GCA_031281895.1 Puniceicoccales bacterium
AGAAATTACGTTCAGGATTCTCCAATGGGTCCAAAAGTTGCCAGGTCTACGGTACTTTCAAAGGAAGAAGAGGCAGCGTGCATCGCTTTTCGCAGGCACTCACTCCTTCCTTTGGATGATTGTTTGTATGCCTTGCAGAAAAATATCCCAAATCTTACAAGATCTTCCCTTCACAGATTGTTCCAACACCATGGCATTAGCAAGCTCCCAAGTCTATTAATGGCCTGACACCCTACGATTTTATCATTCATTCTTGGAAAAATAATCCTGATTCTTTCAGAA
Source organism: Puniceicoccales bacterium (assembly GCA_031281895.1). GTDB lineage: Bacteria > Verrucomicrobiota > Verrucomicrobiia > Opitutales > JAIRKQ01 > JAIRKQ01. The sequence continues at coordinate 283 of JAITET010000044.1, forward strand.
TTAATCCCCACCACCATAATATGGGACTATACAGCTAGTTCATATTCGACCGAAATAGGCCGGTAAACAAACAATTTTCTGCGAAGAATAGGGATTAATTTTCTAATTGCATTAAATTTTTCAATTCTTTCCATGGAAACACACAATAAATGGTAGGAGGCTTTTTGGATTTACACGAAATACAGCAACTGGTAACATTGGTAAAGGATGCCAATCTTCATGAGTTAGAAATCGAGCGGGAGAATATGCGTCTGAGGATTGTCAATCAGGGAGGTTGGGAGGCAACCCATCCCCACGTTGTCCAATCGCCAAATAACGCTGTCCCAGCCATAGTACGAGAAGATAAGGTATCCCAAATGGTAAATTTGGAAGATGATTCCAATTACCACATAATCAAATCGCCCATAGTGGGAACATTTTATAGTGCCCCCTCTCCAGAATCCCAAGATTTTGTATATAGGGATTCTTTCGTTGATATTGAAACCATCGTTTGTGTCATAGAAGCCATGAAAGTGATGAATGAAATACAAGCCGAAGTCAAAGGTGTAATTAAGGAAATCTTCGTACAAAACGGACAACCCGTTGAATTTGGACAGCCGTTGTTTAAGGTTAAGAAATCATAGAATATGTTCGAAAAAGTTTTGATAGCAAATCGGGGTGAAATTGCCCTCCGTGTGATTCGGGCATGTAGGGAATTTGGCATAAAAACAGTGGCGATTTATTCGGAGGTCGATGACCAGTCCCTTCATGTTCAGCTGGCAGATGAGGCCGTATGCATAGGTGATGCAGCGAGTATTAATAGCTATCTTAGAGCAGACAGAATCTTCAGCGCAGCGGAAATAACCAATGTGGATGCCATTCACCCCGGCTATGGATTTCTGTCGGAAAATCCTACCTTCGCACAACAATGCCGCGACTGTAACATCACATTCATTGGCCCATCCCCAGAAACAATTGCTTCCATTGGGAATAAATCAATCGCTAAGAGTATTGCTAAAAGCGTACATGTCCCATGCGTACCTGGTAGTGATGGCATAATAGATAACGAAATGGAAGCAAAAAATCTCGCAGACTCCATCGGATATCCAGTGATCATAAAAGCAGCAGCCGGCGGTGGAGGTAAAGGGATGCGATTGGTTAATAATTCCGTTTCCTTTTGCAAGGAATACAAAATGGTGCGGTCGGAAGCCGAAAAAGCATTCGGAAACGGGTCCGTGTATATAGAAAAATATATCGAAGATCCTCATCACATAGAGTTTCAAATTTTAGCGGATAAATATGGAAAGATAATCCACCTATTCGACCGGGATTGTTCCATACAGAGGCGTTACCAAAAATTGGTTGAAGAAGCGCCTTCCCCTTTCCTGTCGGAAAAATTACGCAACGAAATGGGCAATGCAGCCATTAAAATTGCAAAAAAATGTAACTATCAAAATGCGGGAACTGTCGAATTTTTAGTGGACAAACAGGGTCATTATTATTTCATAGAGATGAATGCCCGCATACAGGTTGAACATGGGGTAACGGAAGAAATTACTGGTATCGATTTGGTTAAGTGGCAGTTAAATATTGCAGCCGGCGAAAAATTAACCATCGACCAACGGGATGTTAAGATTAACAAACATGCCATCGAATGTAGAATTAATGCGGAAGATCCCGTCCGAAATTTTGCCCCTTGTCCCGGAGAAATAGCACTATATTACTCGCCGGGAGGCCATGGCGTTCGTGTTGATTCCCATGTTTATTCTGGATACGTTATTCCACAGTATTATGATAGCATGGTTGCTAAATTGATAACTTCAGAGCGCACCCGGGAGCTTGCGATAAAAAAAATGTACAGTGCATTGAGTGAATATATGATTCGTGGAGTTAAGACGACAATTCCGTTTGTGAGGGCCGTAATGATGGATAAAGGCTATATTAGTGGCCAGTATACCACAAAATTTGTGGATGACTTTTTACGCAGGACTCCCACGGATGCTCTAAACTTTAAAAATTGTTAAAATTATGACTACAGAAAAAAGTGATAAGAAAGAAAAAGAAAAAAAACTTTCGTTCCCCATTCCTATGGTTTCCGACGATTCATCCTGCAACTTGGGCGAAATCAAAATAAATCATTCCGTAATTGCGAATATTGCAACGCTAAGTGCCATGCAAACAAAAGGGGTATTGGCCGTTGGCAAACATGGATTTGCAAACGGGATTGCTTCGTTCTTTTCGAGCAAAAAGTCGACGCTCAATGGGGTTAATGTCTCCGAAGATGAATTCGGAAACTATCTGATCGACATTTGTTTAACATTAAAATTTGGCTGTGAGCTCGCAAAAGTAGCCTCCAATGTTCAACAAAACATAATAGACCACATTACCAAGATGACAATGACAGGTGTTAGCAAGGTAAACATCATCATCGATGGCGTTGAAATTTCGGAAACGATAGATAAAAATGAATTTATTGAAGGAGAACTATGAAAGAAATTTTACAAAATTTGAGCACAGGACAATTAAAGTACGTATTCCTGTTGGGGTGGTGTGTTGTTGGCATTACCGTTATTTATATTCTATATTTGCTTTGGAGACCAAAGTGGATTTTTATTTCCAAAAGTGACGAAGGGACTGTTTCACTGAGCAAGGACTCACTAACCAAAATTATCGAATCGCTCGCAAAGGATGTGGGCATCAAGGACAAAATACGTACGAAAATCAAGTGTTGCAGGGGAGCCATTTCCATCGACATTTCCATTCGCATCAACCGTAGGCAAAATCTAGCAGATATTTCCAGGTTATTGCGCGAAACATTACAGAATGTTCTTATCAATAATATTGGTTTGGCAGCCGTTAGAAAAATTAACATAATAGTTACCGAATTTCAATCGGAAGGTAGTGTTTGCAGGGCCCTATGTCAGCAAGAACCAGTCAACCAAGAAGTACTCAACAATTCGAATAACAAAATGGACAATCTCTAAAAAACTTTCCCGATGAAAAGGCAAGCCTCCCTTTCTGTTTGACGCTGGGGATTTATGGGGTATCTGTTGGGCTCCCGGTATGCAGAAAGAGATTCCTCTTTTAAGGGTATAAAAAGTGCACATTATGTCCAAAGAAAATGACGATTTGTGTTTTGTAAAATACCATGCCTTGGGTAATGACTATCTATTCTTGGATGCGTCGAGATTTAAGTTGCCGACCATGGCAGGGATAAAAAAAATTTGCCACAGAAATTTCGGAATCGGATCCGATGGAATTCTTTATGGCACAAAGGTTAGTGACAATATTTTCAAGGTACAAATAATCAATCCCGATGGAACTACGGCGGAAATAAGTGGCAACGGCATTAGGATCTTTGCACGTGCAATGTTCGACTTGGGACAGGTTGCTCCCCATAGTGAATTTTTTGTCAAAACTTTCAAAAAAACCGT
>JAITET010000010.1 GCA_031281895.1 Puniceicoccales bacterium
AACTTATTTACTTTTGGCAATTGTGCTGCAAATGTTTTATTCCGTCACACATTATCATAATTAGCATTGGCTGCTCGAACGAAGGAAAGGTTTTACTTTTAAATGCAGGTTATAATGCCTCTCACAGAGGGTCGATGGGAGCGTTACTTATCCCACACTTTGTTCCCCGGACCTGTGTCTAAAAAATTTTCTCGCAAAAGGGTCTACCATGGAGAGTATGAATCTCGTCATGTGTAGTATCATAGGTTACATTGGAGCAAAAGATGTTGTTCAAGTTTTACTTGATGGGCTCGAAAGGCTGGAATATCGAGGATATGATTCGGCCGGCATAACGGGATTAAAAGATGGAACATTCACTACCGTAAAACAGCTAGGAAGGGTTAAAAATCTTTCAAATGCAATAAATCCTTCGATGAATTTCGGAAATTTAGGAATTGGACATACAAGATGGGCAACCCATGGGAAGGTTTCCATAAAAAATGCCCATCCCCATGTAAGTTTTCATGGGCTTTTTGCGATTGTACACAACGGGGTAATAGAAAACTATGAATCGATCAAATACTACCTGGCAAAGCAGGGATACAAATTTTACTCTGAAACGGACACGGAAGTTTTGGTAAATTTAATCGAATATCACTTTAGAAAAGAACCCGACTCGAAAAATAGGTTTCTTATCAGTGTGCAAAAGGCATTGTTACATGTTAGGGGGACCTATGGAATCGCAGTACTTTGCAAAAATAATCCCGAAGAAATGGTAATTGCTAGGAAAAGCTCTCCCCTGATTATAGGGATAGGAAAGGATGAAATGTTTGTGGCAAGCGATGCGTGTGCTTTCGTCGCATATACGAAGAATGTTGTCTATCTGAACGATGGGGAACTTGCCCATATTACGTGCTCAGATTTCTCGATCACAACAATGAAAAATGAAACAATCGATGCCATAAAATGCGAATTGGACTGGCAGGTTGAAGACGTTTCTCGGGGAGAACACGAACATTTTATGCTGAAAGAGATTTGTGAACAACCCATATCCATAGAAAATGCCATGCGTGGGCGGTTTTCGGATGATCTCAGTACGGCAAAATTTGGAGGGTTACAGCTGCTACCACGAGAATTGCGACAAATCGATAGGATTTTATTTTGTGCCTGTGGAACGGCATGGCATGCCTGTTTGGTGGCCGAGTATTTGATAGAAAAATACGCAAGAATACCGGTTGAAGTAGCCTATTCCTCGGAATTCCGGTACGGTAATATTCCTTTGGATAAGAACACCCTTGTTTTCATCGTTAGCCAATCGGGGGAAACCTTGGATTCCCTGGCAGCATTGCAAGAATCTAAACGCAAGGGATATAGAACGCTGGCAATAACAAATGTCATAGGTTCCACCATAGCTAGGGAATCGGAGGGAGGAATCTATCAACACTCGGGACCGGAAATTGGGGTTGCATCGACGAAAGCATTTACGGCACAACTGTGCATAGTCGCCATGTTGGCACTGCTATTTGGACGGTTACACGATATGAGTTTTGACGAAGGCAGTGAATTTGTCCAGTCTCTGTTGGAATTGCCCCAAAAGATTTCACAAATTTTAGACAAAAAGGATGAAATCCAACGGATTGCAAAAAAATATGCCCATTATAAGGATATGCTATTTCTCGGACGGCAATCAATGTTTCCTATAGCCCTCGAAGGTGCACTAAAACTAAAAGAAATTTCATACATTCACGCGGAGGGTTACCCGGCAGCGGAAATGAAACATGGGCCAATAGCTTTGGTTTCGGACCAATGTCCATGTATTTTCTTGGCCACTCAAAAAGATATTTGGCAAAAAAATGTTTCCAATATACAGGAAGTTAAAGCCAGAAATGCCAAGATAATAGTGGTAACATCGGAGGGACATCAAATTTCATCCAATTACATCGACGATTTGATGGTGGTTCCGGACACCCACGATGCTCTTAAACCTATACTGGCGACGATTCCGCTACAACTTTTCGCCTATTACATTGCAAAAATACGAGGATGTGACATAGATAAACCAAGAAATTTGGCAAAATCGGTAACCGTAGAGTAAAACTTGAATGAAAGGTTTCGCGAAATTGTTCCTGGTGGTAGCACTGATTTTTTGTCGGAGTGTCGGTTCGGCGGAAGACGAATTGCCCAAGGATGCCGCTGGTTTTATAGCCGTAGATGTCCATTTTGGCAAAAAGTTTGAATCTTTAATAAACAGTGGTAATGGGGCATATAAAATTGGTTTTTTCACCCTTGCTAAACAATTTTTCATGGAGGCATTGGCGATAAAAGATTTATCCAATGAGCAGAAATGCATGGCTTGTACAGGCTTTTTAGAATCATGTTTGGCTTCAGGGGAGTTTTCAAATGCAATGGAACTGTTCGATATGATTTTGAAATTAACACACGTCGAGGTTCCCCGAGAATTTAAAAATAAATTTCTATTAAATGCTGCGATTGTGGCGTGTTTCAAACATGATTTCTCGGTGGCAAACAGAATTTTACTAAAATTGGACGTGAAAACTTTTGACGACAACGAACTCGCATGGTATCACGCCGTTAGGAGTGTTATATTCGCAATGGCTGCCAACTTCGAAGAAATGGAAAATAACCTAGAAGAGGCCAAAAAACACTCCCCGTCCATCGACCAATCCGTCCACATTCAAGCATTCGTAATCCAATTTTTACTGCAATTCCCGATGCATTCAACGGCTATAAACAACCTCCTCGGATCTGCCGATGCCATGTATAAAAAGTATAAATTGCAAAGGGCCAGCTGTCCATTCGTAAAAACCTATGCCCTTATGTTGATCCACAGCGGAAATGGGCAAAAAGCAAAAGATCTACTGGATGAACAAATTGCAAACGCAAAAAATTTAAATGTTCAGGATTTGCAATCTCTTTATTTATACCGTGCCCTTGCCGATGGACTCTCTTCCGCAAGTGGGCTAAATACAGTCCTCGAACTGTTGCTATCTTCGGCCAATGATGAGCTAAAAAAACAGGCGTTGAAGCTGCTCCTCCTGTCGGTCGAAAACACAAATCAACGGATGGAAGCGATCCAAACACTATCCGATGTGAAACTCCAAACCTCAGTTTCAAAAAACATGATGCGTAGTATCTTATTTGCCAAGCTTAGGTTGGCGATCGATGCCGAAAATCTCACCGCGGCACAGCGCGTAGCAGAAGAAATCGTTCTCCAATTTCCCAAGGAAGCACTCATAAAAAACATATACCATGCACTTGCCTATTTAGCCTGGCAACAGGAACCAAAAGATTACCGAATGTCTGCCCACTACCTGGGCAAGGTGCGAGATATTACCTCAGATAATGCAGAAAAGGTCAATATGACAATCCAGATCGGCAATGCTTTTTACTTGAGTGAAGTCTATGATATCGCTGCTCATATCTACGAAGAAGTTCTAAAAACAAATATAGACAATGTGAAGTATGACAAAATACTGTGTCAACTTATCCAGGCTGACATTAAATCCAAAAACTTGGTATTGGCAGAGCAACATTTGCAAAGTGCTCGACAATGCCACGATTTATTCACAGAATATCGGTGGCATGCGGAATTATTATATATCGATGCCCTCATAGTAGATAATAATCCGCAGCGAGCCATGGACTATCTGTCCAGACTTTTAAGTACCTATGCACACAAAATACAGCCATTTTACCTGGTGAAATTTTATTTGCTCCAAGCATACTCACTATTCTCAAAACAACATTATCAGCAGGCCCATATTGCCGCAACTAATATTTGTACAATCTTTCCAATCAGAAGTAGTTCCGCTGAAATTTCCCAAATTGTTGGGCAAGCATTATTCATGAAAGGAGTTTGCGAATTTAAATCGCAGAACAAAGAGGCTGCCTTTCTAACATTTGAACGGCTGAGATCTGACTATGCCGACCAGGAAATTGCGATGCTGTCATATTTTGAAGAGGCGGAATATTTCTTTAAATTGGGCAATGTTTCCAAAGCATGTGATGTTCTGCTCGCATGTGCAGAAACCAATTGCATATACTCCCCGTTCGCCTATTATCGGTGTGCCGAATATTGTAAATCGCTGGGAATGGCTTACTACGACGAAGCAATTACCCATTTATCGACTTTGATTTCCAAGTATGGAAATCATGAAATCATATATGCGGTACATTTGGAACTGGCGGACCTACTACGGCTGAGCGGAAGGTTCAGTGATGCTCAACTCGTATATGAGGAACTGCTGAAAAATTTTCCGTTTGACAGGCGGTACCATTTTACCGAGTTTTGCTTGGCAAAGGCGATTTTTGCCCAAAAAAATAAAGATGATCTATTCATAGAACGCACCCAAATGATACTCGAACGGCTATATTCCCTCGCCATTGCTGATAAATCTTTGCACATAGAGATCGCCGCCATGTACTGTTTTGTCCTACAAGCGAGTTCATCGACCAAGGAGATGAAGCAATTTGCGTGGGAGACTTTACTTTCTTCCATGTCGGGAGAAAACCCTTTAACTCCAAGTGATGTCTACTGGCTTATGCAAATTACAAACCTTCTCGCAAATTACTATTCCCTTAATCCGAATGACTTAGAGCTAGAAGCGTTGCAGGCGATGACGAACAAATTAAAAACCTTCATCCCCTAGCACCTATCCATATGAAAAAATTTTTGTTAGTTCTTACCATTGTTACGGCGTTTTTGGCCAATTCTCGTGGTGAAGATATTTTCACAACAAAAGAATCCATTATTCTTGGAATTACCCAGGGAGCGACGGAATTTTTACCGATTTCATCAACCGGGCACTTGATATTGGTCGACCGATTTCTTTTAAGTCATGGGCATTCATCATTGGGCGATACGGATGATTCCAATGCTTTGAGGATGCAGGCTAAAAACGCCTATTTTGTAATAATTCAATTTGGATCAATACTTGCCGTACTATTTTTATATAGGCGTAGATTTACTGACATGTTACTGGGCCTATTTGGCCACAATTATCACGGACGCAATCTGATATTCAACCTTATCACATCATTTCTGCCGGCGACAATAATTGCCCCTTTCATCGGCGGATGGCTAAAAATATTATACCATGCTCTCCCCGTCGCCATTGCGCTAATTATCGGCGGCATAATCATGATTCGCGTTGAGAAATCTTACCGTAAAAGGTGGATGAAAAGCTATGGAGGGATTGACAATCTAACATTTGCAAAAAGTTTTTTCATCGGACTTTGGCAATGCCTGGCTTTCATTCCTGGGACGAGTAGGTCAATGGCAACCATAATTGGTGGTTACCAATGTGGATTGCGCAGGTCAGAAGCGGCAGAATACAGTTTTCTCCTTGGATTTGTAACGTTATCGGCGGCGACCATGTACGAATTTGTAAAAAACTTTGATGTCATATTTTTACATTTTAGTCCAAAAAGATTTTTACTAGGAATCAGCATAGCTTGCCTATCATCCATGGTGGCAATAAAATTTTTAATTTCTTTCATTGTGCGCAATGGGATTATAATTTTTGCGTGGTACAGAATTATTTTAGCAATCTTGGTGCTTTGTAGTTTTTTTCGCCAATGGGCGTGAATTATTTTTCCCTTTTGGGACGGTCGTCATGTTTTGAGATTCGCGTAGATTGTATCCTTTTTCTGGGAATGGGTCGTGGGGCTTTTGAAATCATTTTATCTTCCATCTATAACCATCTCCAATGAACGATACTGAATGGATTCTAAAATGTGATGCGGTAAAATTTTTTCTTCACATTCCAAATCTGCAATTGTGCGACTGACTTTTAAAATTTTGTCATAGGCCCTGGCGGAAAGGCCCAGTTGTCTCATGGCCGTTGCCAACAGGTTGGATGACTCCTCATCGACACTACAAAATTTCACCACTTCGCCATGGGACATGTGGGCATTGCGTCCATTTTGCGAAGATTTGAAACGTTCCATTTGAATTTTTGATGCTTTTTCTACGCGAATTCGTATGTCCATGGATGATTCGGAAAATTTTTTTGACTGAATATCTTCAATCGGAACGGCAAGAACATTTATCTGCATGTCGAACCTATCCATCATCGGTCCACTGATGCGCGACCTATACCGTTGAATATCCAAATGGCTACATTTGCACCTGCGTGTCTTGTCCCCCAAATATCCGCATGGGCACGGATTCATTGCCCCAACAATCATCGTTCGGCATGGAAATTTTACCTTTCCGGAACTCCTGGAAATCGTCACACTGCCATCTTCCAATGGTTGGCGCAAAGACTCTAGGGTTGTGCGACGAAATTCCGATAGCTCATCCAGAAACAATACCCCGTTGTGTGCCAGTGAAATCTCTCCCGGGCATGGAATGCTGCCTCCTCCCAGTAAACCTGCGTTGCTAATCGTGTGGTGGGGAGATCGGAATGGACGTTCGAAATGGGCATTTTTTTCTGCCATGAGTAACCCTGCCGCCGAATAAATACTCATCGTTTCCAAGAACTCATCGAAAGTGGGCATGGACATTATGCTCGGGATACGTTTGGCAATCATCGATTTTCCGGCACCGGGAGGTCCAATCATTAGGATATTATGGGCTCCGGCAACGGCTATTTCCATGGCCCTGCGCAAACTTTCTTGGCCCTTTACTTCAGAAAAATCTAGGCGATCTTCGCCTTTTAATAGGGTAAGAAAATTTTTGTGTTCCAGGGGATCTAATTTTATTTGACCGGCCAAAAATTTCACCGCTTCGTTTAGATTACTCACTGCGAAAATTTCTACACCATCGACAAATGATGCTTCTTGGGCAGCCTCCACGGGCAATAGCAATTTTTTCTTCTCCTTTTTCGCTTTTATGGCAAAGGTAAGGCCGCCTTTGATTTCTCGAATTTTTCCAGACAGCCCCAGTTCTCCAGCGACTATGAACTCACTCAATTTATGGAGGTAAGACTGACCCGTACTCTGAATTACACCGAGTGCAATGGGCAGGTCGTAGAAAGATCCTTCTTTTCTGATGTACGAAGGTGCCAGGTTGACGGTTGTTCTGGTGTAGGGAATGGCATATCCACTGTTCACGAGTGCAGAAAATATCCTGTCACAGGATTCTTTTATGGCCGTATCGGGCAACCCAACGATTATAAATTTTAAATCTCCTCGCTCACCGGAATTGACTTCAACGGCGATATTAACAGCGTCAATACCTCGCAACGCACAGGACTGAACAGTGGATAACATGGGTGTATCACATTTCATAATTACCACCCCAAGTCAAGCATAATGTTTTGTTGCGGCAAAACTCTTACAGCGTACCGATGTCGAACTGCTTGGAGATTTTTCTTACCAAAAGTCGATGGGATAAAAAACTCCTTGGACAGCATCGTTCGGAAAAATATCATCTTGAACTTTGGATCGGAACTATTTGCTTTGGGGATTGTTCCACATTGGGTAGTGATTTTTTGTTCCCCAATGGAGAAATGGTGTGGGCAGTGACAAAAATCAACAGGTTTCGCTTCTGAATAGTTTCACTTTTCGACCTAAACAATCTGCCGAGTAGTGGAATGCTTCCCAATATGGGGACTTTGTCATTTACCTCTTTTATTTCTTCGCGGGTTAGACCGCCCATGACAACGGTTGCCCCGTCGAAAATATTAACCTCCGTGTGGATTTCTCGCGTTGAAAATATTGGCTGATAAAATCCGGATGGAATGGTGACTGTATTGCCCGACGTTACAGCAACATTTACTCCACCATATTCAACAAACCCTTCGAATTCGGTAACCTTTGGTTCAAGCTGTAAACTGATGCTACCATCCATTTCGACGATGGGAGTTACGCTCATTTCTACACCAACGTTGCGCGTGATAAAATTTTGCGGTGTTCCAGCCGTTATCGTCACTCCAGCGGAACTGGACGCACCCAACCCGGAATACCCCGTACCGACTTCGGAATGTGTATCTCCATAGCTCTGGGGGTAGCGTAATTCCATTGCTATGACAATTTTTGCCGTCTTTCCGGAAAGTACCGACAGCTTTGGAGCACTCATAAGGTCTGATCCGGAGTGTTGTTCCAAGGCCTGGATCATAGCGTTGCACTGTAGACTATTTAATACGCCAGTAAAATTCGTCAGGGGCGTGGCCGATGCTCCCAGGTTTATTTGCCCTGGAAGTCCAGGCGGTTGATTCGGCAGGGTAACGGGGCTGATTCCTGGATTGGATCCAACTATTTTACCATCTCCCCTTGAAAAATTTGTAGATGCAAATGTCTCCACTAGCGTGCGCAGATTGTCACGCCGTGAGTTATCAACGGTTTTTCCGGTCTGAAAAAATATTTTATCGTCAGCATTTTTACTTCCAAATTGCCAACGAAAGCCCAATTCATCGAGTGCACCCTGCTGAACTTCCAAAAACTTTGTCTCGATTTCAACCTGTTTAACTTCGGAATATTTCTGGAGTATGTTGCTAATTTTTCTTAAATTTCTTCCCGTATTGGTAACTATTATCTGGGAACCATCGAATGCTAAATTGCTACCGGCAATGTCCTTGAAATTTATTCCTGCCCGTTGAAAAAATTCTCTTAAGGCGTGTTCTTCGTCGGCAACATTTTCCGGAGAGCTCGGAGAATTATATATGTGATGATTTATGCCCTGAATACCCGTTAGTCGGACCAGAGTTGCACGGGATATGGGGAAAAATTGCGTATCCAATATGCCTTCCATTAGGTCACGTTTATAAATAATGACCGTATCTTTGGTGATATCAAATTGATAGGAAACCGATTGGGCAATCAATTCAACCAAACGATAGAAAGAGATATTTTTCAAATTCAAATTCACCACCGGTTCATTTTCCACACTCTCCATTCCAAGCAGTACAATGTTCATTCCCTTTTCGCTATCATCGAGAACAGGGTCGTTGATATCCGCCAGGTTGGCCAAAGATTCAATTACCCGTGACAGAGGGGTGTTTATAAATCTTACCTTGGGAATGATAATTCTATTTGCCCTCTCAAAGAGTGTATTTTCATATAAATCGATGGCCGAGTGGTTGTCTAAAGTCGGATCTTTTGGGATGGACGTTTGCCAATTTGCTTCGACCTCTTCCAGCAATTTTTTTCGAGTGGCTTGGCGAAGGGCATTTTCATCGTTGAAAAATCTGGTGTTGGTCTTTCTTTTTGTTGATTTAACCACGGGAGGTGCTCCATCGTCCGTTAATTTTATTTCTGCCGTTATTTCTGGCACTGGATTGACGGAATCAAATTGGGTTGATTGGGTGAATATTTTTCGCTGCAATTCTCCGATGTTATTCAAGGAAGATTCGGCAGACAACGACAAAATAGCCACTAAGATTAACGCACAAAACTTAACCTTCTTCAATCCCATTCTTACTCGAGAAGAGGGTACAAAAAGTTTCCGCATATGCAAAACAAATTGTTGTTTACAAAAAATTCTTGTCTGATCGTTCGTTTAACGTAGGTATCCCACCCATGAACATTCTGGTCATTTCTCCTATTTTACTGCCGAATATTGATGGATCCATTGATCAAAACACAACCCTTGCCATCAACGAAGTATACCTCATGGGTAAATTTGATGCCATACTTTTGTTGGCGAAAGAAAAAATGCCCTGCGGAGGAAATTTTTCCTTTGCCAAAGTATATGAGTGGTATTTGCCAAATTTTACCGATCTGAATTCTGCCATTGACGCAATACTAGACTCTTTGAAACAAATGAATGCCACCATTAACGGTGACTGTTTGTTTACGATAATGTACGAAGATGATTCTTTGGTCGAACGAATTGCAAAAAAGGCACAACCGAATAACAATATTTGCTTTATGTCTTCTTTAAATTTTCCGGTTATGAATACTTTTACGGGACTTTCACTGAACATACTGGATATCCAGTACGGATACGATTATTTTATGGAAAAAATGGCAGAATATATGACGAAAACTCACGGCTTGGCTGGGAACATTTCAATGGGAAAAGTAAACAAATTTAAGTGGATGCATATTCATTGGATTGGGAAACCACCCTCTTAGGGATTTTCTTACCAAAAATGAATGGGAATTAAAAAACAACGGAATGGCAGGCATTTCATCGATTAGATACAATTCCACCTCCCTTGCTAACTTTCTCAGTTTTTTCTTGTTGGTGGTTCTTTCGATCCGTTTCAGCATCTCATCGTAGGTAGGGTCTGCCCATTTACCATAGTTATGGGGATCTTTGGACATAAAAATGTGCATGATGAACGCAGGATTGCAGTGTAAACCTCCAAGTGAAATTTTGATTACATCGAAGTTTGTTTTCTTTCTGTGGGCGAAAAAGGAGTCAAATCCTCTATTATCTACGAAAGTATCTACCCCCAGAACATTTTTCCAATCTTCCCTAATCTGTTCTAGGACTATGGCATATGATCCGGCATCCAAGGTGTTGCACAATATTCTTACGGGTGGAAATTTTACCGTAGAATTGTAGCCTGCTTCTTCAAATAGCTTGCGTGCTAATTGAATATCTTGCCTAAACAACGGTGTACTAGTGTCGTATTTTTTATCGTAGGGTGGGATAAAGCTATAGGCTGCAAGGGTTTTGTTTTTGCCCATTTTGGCCAATAACTTTTCTCGATCAATGGACAGAGCCAAGGCAAGCCTAATATTTTTATTTTGAAAAACAGGGTTTGTAACATTAAATGCGAGGCCAAAACACTCGAATGCCGGAGATAACATCAATTCTTTGTCTTGCAAACAATCTCCGATTGTAGCTTCATCGTCCCGTTGAAGTTCAACGATGTCTATTTGCCTTTCTAAAAAATTTTTTACGGCTAGAGTTTGATTGTTATTTGTAAAAAACGTTACCGATGACAGCAATACGTTGTCGGCATCCCAATATTTAGGGTTTTTTTTCAATAGCAAATTTACCCCTGGCCTCCTCTCCGCCAAAGTAAAAGGACCATTGGAAATGATTTTCAATTTAAAAACACTGGATAGGTCGTCCAAAGGACGGGAGTACTCTTCCAACGACGCAACAACCTCATCGTTTAACGGAAACCAGCATTGATGCATCAGAGTTATTAGAAAATACGGGTCGCTTTTTTCCAGCTCAATTATCAACGTTCGAGAGTTTACCGCACGTATTCCAACCATGGAAAAGTTTCGAATTTTCCTATTGAAAAATTCCTTGGCATTGAGGATAGGAAAAAACACGTCTACTGCCGCACAGGCAAATTTGGACGACAGTGCTCGTTTGGCCGCATAGACAAAATCTCCTGCTGTAACAGGAGTTCCATTGGACCATATTGCATTGTCCCTCAGGAAGAACTCGTACACTTTTTTATCAGGCGATACCTTCCATCGCTCTGCCATTCCAGGCAGCGGTTTCATCGTTTCAGGGTCTGGCACAACTAACCCTTCGAAAACAGCTTGCATAATCTTGCGGTCACTGCTGCTGTATACCTGCTGTGGGTCTGCATTGAGCAATTCATTTGGGGAAGATATTCTCAGGTCTTGTTGGACAACATGGACTTCCTTTTTTTTACATCCGGTAAGTATGCATAGGGAAATTACAAGAAATAGCCATGTATTTTTCATATGTTATGCAATACGTTCCACGATTAATTCATTTAATGCTGGCCTTTTCGGAGCAAGCCTATATGCATCCCTAAAGTACTCTAAGGCAGATTCAAGGTTTGTTTCATCATTATAATGGATCATTATGAGAGGTTCTCCCTGTTTAATTTGCATGCCAACTTTCATTATATCGGATACTCCAACCATATGGTCTATTGTCCCATCGGGTTTTTTGGACAAAATACTTACTCCTCGTGCAATCATACCGGCATTTACCGTATGTATGTAGCCCCGTTTTTGTGCCGATAGTTTACGTGAATATTTAGCCTGTGGATACTTTTCAGGATTATCGATATATGATACATCTCCTCCTTGTTCTGCTATCAATTCTTTAAATTTATTTAGAGCTGATCCATCGGAAAGCTTTTTGATGATCAATTGTTTGGCTGACAAAGTTGATCCTGCAACTCCTGCTAATCTGATAAATTCCATACCAACTCGTAGGATTAAATCTTGCATTTCTGCATCGCCTTGTCCCTGCAGTAATTCGATGGTTTCTTTGATTTCCAACCAAGTTCCCACCGTTTTTCCAAGGGGTTGATTGGCATCCGTTACGATCGCAATGCACTTTTTATTCAAAGCTCGAGCGACCCGCGTTATCATTCTACCGAGCTGTTTGGCTTGCTCCATATCCTTTACGAAAGAACCATTGCCCCACTTAACGTCAACAACGACACCATCTACCCCGGAAGACAACTTGCTCCCCAAAATGCTTCCTGTTACGAGTGGAACACTAGAAATTGCACCAATTAAACGCCTAACCTTATCGAGGGTCACATCTACGGGTGCAATATTTTCTGGCTGTTGATAGTAGCAACATCCTATTTTTTTTAGTTGTTTTTGAAACTTTTTAGTATCAAATTTATAGTCAAATCCGGGAATGGATGACATTTTGTCTAAATCAGAGATGACCAACCCATCGTAGCTATCGACTAATGTGGGAACTGCTATTCCACAACAAGCAGCTATTGCCATCAATACAAAAGCTGACTTATCGCCTACTCCTCCCGTGGAGCACCTATCGACTTTGGGGCCAGAAATCATCCCAATATCAATGATATCACCGGACAGCATTAATTCTTCCGTCCATGTCGAAGCTTCTTGGATGCTCATACTTTGAAAATACACTGCCATCAAAAAAGCCGATAACTGGAAGTCGGGAATTTTTTGGATAATTATGGCATTTGTTATCTCTCGTATTTCATTATCGGTCAGTTCTTCACCACAAACTTTTTTCTCTATCAACACTCCAAAGCGTTTTATTATCTCATGGCTTATCTCATTATTCATATTTTTTATCCACACATCTTTCTCCCAAGCCGCAAATATGCGGTGTGTTCTTTTATTCAAAAATGTCAATCATTTATGTCAAAAGTTTAAAAAATTCCCTAGCAAAAATATGAAACTGAGATTTTAATTTTTTTACTTGATTTCCTACTTGGGGAGGTCTAGCAACAGCTGCTCAAATTCCAATGCGAAATCTTTTGCCGTTTCGAAATTTTTGTATACGCTGGCGAAGCGCAGGTATGCGACTGGTTCGCTGGCTCTTAGTCGGTTCATTATCATGTCTCCAATTTTTTCCGATGGAACTTTTTCCGGATATTTTGAAATAATTTCTGCCAAAACTCCATTGACGATATCGTTAACTTTCTCCTTGATTCCGTTTTGTTTTTTGAACGCTTTCATTAGCCCGGTTTTGATTTTTTCTCCGTCAAACTCTTCCTTCCGTCCGTCCCGTTTAATGACCATCGGGTATTCGATGCATACTATTTCATTCGTAAAAAACCTGTGGTCGCACTTTAGGCACACACGCCTACGGCGAATGGCAATCCCTTCCGCGGTAACACGAGTATCGGTAACTTTTGAATATAAATGTCCGCACTTCGGGCATTTCATTGACAAGCAATGATACACATCCCAAATCTTTAATCAACGTTAAAATCTTACACACTTTTCAGATCTCTCCCATGCCCATGTTTGGAGAAATAACGGATTGAATAGTTACGTTGGCTATTGCCAATGGACAAAAAATTTTAATCATCCAAGACCATGAAACTTTCAGAGGCGGGAACTATTTTAGTTACGGGTGGTGCTGGATTTATTGGGAGTGCTTTAATCGGTGAATTGAACAATAGGGGATTTGAAAATATCATTGTTTCAGATTTTTTAGGCAGTGACGATAAATTTTTAAACCTTGTTCCCCTGCGGTTTAATGATTACGTCGAAGCGGATGCCATGCTTGAGATGGTAGGGAAAAAAGATCCCAAATTGAATACGGTTACTCATATTTTTCACCTTGGAGCATGTGCATCAACCACGGAAAGGAACGCAGCCTATTTGATTAAAAACAATTACGAATACACAAAGACACTGGCAAATTTTGCACACAGCGGACACATCCGTTTTGTCTATGCATCATCGGCAGCCACCTATGGGGATGGTTCCCGGGAAATGTCCGATGAAGTTTTTCCGAATATCGACCTGCGTCCCTTGAATGTATATGGATATTCCAAACATCTCTTCGATTTGTATGCCGCTAAAAATAATTTGCATGTCTATGGTATGAAATATTTCAATGTTTTCGGACCCAATGAATATCACAAAGGTAACATGCGTAGCATGGTATTAAAGGCCTACGAATCGATTCTTGCAAGTGGCAAGGTGTACCTATTCAAAAGCGGCAGACAGGAATTTAAAGATGGGGAACAAAGGCGGGACTTTTTGTACGTAAAAGATGCCGTTGCCATGACGATATTTTTGGCAGAAATTCCAGAAGTGGTCAGTGGGAATTCCACCCATGGTACTTATAATCTTGGTTCTGGAGTAGCGTCCACATGGAAAGAATTAGCTCTTGCCATTTTTGAGGCCATGGGCAAGGAAGCTCACATAGAATTTATCGATATGCCATGTGAGTTGAAAGATAAATATCAGTACCACACGTGTGCAGATATTTCGAAATTGCACAGCCTGGGATATGATCAGCCAGTCACACCTCTAAAAGCTGCCGTAAAAGATTATGTACAAAATTATATCATGGAGGGCATGAAAATTTTGAACTATTAGCCTTGGAACCCTTTCCCCTAGTTTATGTTTAAAACCTATGGAAATTGCTTAAACACTTGCAATTATTGGATTACTGAGTTTTTTGTTAGCCATGCAAAACATTACCGAGATTAGGCATGCGTTGCTAGTAGTCGCATGGGCGATAGCAATGAGGTTTTTGATAGAAAATGTTGTACTAACTATTACCATGGGGGAATAGGTGGCCGAAACAGAAGAGTCAAAACCGACCATATCAGGCGTACTCGAAAGGATTATTTTTCGAAACGATGCTAATTTTTATAGCATCATAGAGGTTAAGGAATCGCAATTGGGAACTAGGATAACGGCATGTGGAATTTTGCCGGGCATTCAACCCGGGGAAACTTTGGAAATGACAGGGAATTGGACGGTCCACGAAAGGCACGGAAGGCAGTTTAATGTGGAACACTTTGAGTCCAAATTGCCTTCCGATATTAGGGGAATTCGGCGCTATCTGGGTAGTGGATTGATCGAAGGAATTGGGAAAATCTATGCAAAGAAAATAGTGGATTATTTCGGGGCGGATACGTTTAGTATTCTGTCGACCGAATCTGCTCGGTTGTTGGAAGTTGATGGAATTGGAAAACAGCGTGCGGCAAAGATAAAGAATGCTTGGGATTCTCAGTTTGCCATACGGGATATCATGATTTTTTTGCAGACCTACGATGTGACCAACGCGCTATGCGTCAAATTGTACGAAAAATATGGTGTTGGAGCACGGACAATTTTAGAAACCGATCCCTACCGTGTTGCCCAGGAGGTGCAAGGGGTGGGATTTAAAACAGCCGATAAAATTGCGAAAAATCTTGGCATCCCTTCCACGCATTCATCCCGTATCGATGCTGGAATCTTGCACATTTTATCGCTGGCCGAGGATGATGGCCATACCTGCATCCACCGTCAACAGCTACTAAAATCAACACAGATCCTATTGGAATTATCTCCCGATAGGATAAACGAACGCGTCGAAAAGTTAATTACTTTTGGTAGGTTGTGCATGATTTCCGATGAAATCGTACAAAAATCGTTGCTAAAAAATATGGAAGATACCATAGCCAAATGTTTACAAAATATTCTCTTCGATAAAAGTTCAACGCTGCCCGATATTTGGACAGAGAAAGCGATTGACTGGGTACAAAAGCGTGAGAGTTTGGCATTTGCGCCGGGCCAAATTGCAGCCATCGAAGCCGCGTTGACCAACAAAGTATCAATCTTGACCGGTGGTCCTGGAACTGGGAAAACGACCATCCTTCGTTCCCTTGTGACAATTCTTTCTGCCAAAAAAGCGAACATTGTCCTATGTGCTCCTACGGGGCGTGCTGCCCAAAAAATTTCTGAAACCACGGGGAAACCTGCCCAAACGATTCACAGGTTACTGCAATATAAGCCCGGTGAACGCACATTTTTGCACGATGAATCTACGCCGCTCAAACTGGATTTCATTGTGGTAGATGAAGCGAGCATGGTTGATGTTTTCCTGGCTGCTTCATTGTTTAGGGCGCTCCCGACTACCGCCCATGTGCTGCTTGTCGGAGATATCGACCAATTGCCTTCTGTGGGACCAGGAAATGTGTTGGGGGATATCATAAAATCTGGGAAATTTCATGTCACACGGCTGGATAGAATTTTCCGCCAGGAAGCTTGCAGTGAAATCGTTTCCGTCGCCCACAACATCATCCATGCGGTGGAAGATTGTCCAGAAGTAATGCATTCCTTTGGAGATATCAATCCATCCCACGATTTTCATTTCATAGAGGCTGAAACCCCTGAAACCTGCCTGGAAAAGATAACCCTCCTATGTCAAAAATATCTTCCGATGTGGTACAATGTTGACCCAATCAACGATGTGCAAGTTTTAGTCCCCGTACACCAAGGAGTAATTGGAACGGAAAATTTAAATATCACTTTTCAAAATATCTTTATTCCGAAGGAATATGGCGTCCCGTGGACACAGTTTAGAATTACGGATAAAATCATTCAAGTAAGAAACAATTATGAAAAGAATATTTTCAACGGAGATCTTGGCAATATAACCTATTTGAACAACGATGATCATACGGCAACGGCCAAATTCGGAGATGAGATTGTATGCCTAAACAAAGGGAATTTGTCGGATATTCATCTGGCCTATGCCATAAGTATACACAAATCACAGGGTAGTGAATTCCCCATCGTAATAATTGCGTTGCTGAAACAGCATTACATAATGTTACAGCGTAACCTTCTGTACACTGC
>JAITET010000084.1 GCA_031281895.1 Puniceicoccales bacterium
GATGAAATTGTTACTTCGGAATCATTCGCCGATATGATAACGTTGTCGCCAGCTTTTAACGTTTTAAATTTCAGATCTGTGTCGATTTTCTCTTTAAAAATAGCTGTGCCGGTTCCCAAATTACTTGCCGAAGTAGCTTCTCCTTGTATAGAAGCTGTGTGTTGGTCTACGTAAGTCTTGACGGCCCTCTGAGAAGGAACCGTGGAATCGGAATTTCCGAGGTTGGTGTTTGGATCGATGGCTGTTAGCGGTACGAATCGATTGTCGCATTCGTTGGATGTGTAGTAAATTTTGATCGGATCAGGTGGTGTGGAAAGGTTACCCCCTCCTACTTCGAGGATACGAACTATTCCGGCACACAGTGTTATAATTTTTGGAGTTGCATCGGTGGTTGTTGCCCAAATTGACAACCAGTGGTCACCTACGACGACATTGCTTTCATCCGAAGAAAATGGGATCACCACGTGTTGTTTTGTTCCATTTTCCCATGTTGCCGATGTCAAAGTGTCGTCGAAGGATGTGCAAATTTTTTGCATGAGAGCAGGTGTGCTCGCCGATGGGACCTTTCCGTCATCCGTCAATTTACGAATTGCGAGGGAAATGCTCGCATAGTTTGATACGCTCCAAACGTTTTCACCGTTGAAAATACCAATTTCAAATCTGATATCGTTTCCTCGCCAAAATTGAGGAATCTCACCCCGGAAAACGTCGATGGGATTGTTAAAACTTGACGTGTCAGCCTTAATTCTGACGATTATTTCACTTAAATTGTCCATACTTTAATCTTTTGTAAATATTCCACCTATAATTTTGTAGGCGTGGGATGAAACTACCCCTTCACTAACGGACTGTACTTCACTGATAACAGCATCATTTAATGAATAGGAGTCCTGGGACGGTTCTTCGGTAATCACCAAAGTTGACGGCAAGTTTGTCAGCGATGCGGCATGCTGAATGGCATAGGCCTGTGCTTCTTCTACCGAATGATGTCTTTTGGATACCTTAAATTCTAAGATTGTTTGTTGATTGCCCCGATCAAATCCCCGTACGGAGATAGCTCTTATGGCAGATGCGATTTGTATCTGTCGAAAATTGTTAATTTTTAGATCATAGGGTTGCTCGTTGACAACGTTCCCACCGGCTAAAATAATGGTTCCTATTGTAATTTTCATCGTCTACGTAAATTTTAAGTGGCATGACATGCCAAAACACATGGAAAAATAGTTAATGTTGTCTTCCCGTGTAGCTTTGAAATTTTGTGGCCCCGAAGATAATTCTAGCTGATAGTTCTCGTCCAAAATATTAGGGTGCCACATGTGCAAGTGCTGCATGACTATTTCAGCCAACGATAGCAAACTTTTGCCCGATTTGTTCATTGCGGTGTTTTCTATGATTTTTATCTCGATGGTTACGTCATGGAAAACGGGCCCCGCAACATGGGCATGGACACGGCTTGGAACAGGGGGCATGAGCATAATCGCTATGCCGATACCCGTTTTAACATTTGTCTCAATGACGGAGCTCAGGTCACTCTGCTTGTACGTCAAAATTGGAATATTTCGCAATTCGTTCAAAGCGAGTAATCGCTTTTCAATCGCGTCCTGTAGCTTTTCCAAAATTCCTTCCATCTTCATGGTCAAAAACCTCCCAAAGATTTTTCGGATGCATGGCGTGTCCTATGGTGCACAACCTGACATCCAACATTTGAACCAAAATCACCGGTTGCCATGGCATCGTCTGGAACAGATATGGGAACTTCTCCTTTAGCAATGCGCTTTAAATAATCCTTTGCATCGGTTGCCAAACGGATTTGGTCGGCCGTCAATTTCAAGCCAGGCAGGCGGGTCTGTGCACTTTCTAAAATTAGGTAACATGCGAAACTTCTTAAATCGTGGGGAATTTTTGTCCTATCTGAACTTAGCAAATTATGTCTATTTCCACTGATTTCAGCACGAATGCGGGCCGTAATGTCCCCAATGATTTCGTCGATTGAGTTTGCTTGATCACTCGCCATTTCCAGAGTTTTCAAAGCGTTCAGCTGCGTTGAACACAAATAGTCATAGAGATCGGAAATTTGTATAGTTATCCACGTTGCCATAGAATTTTTTATTGAAGGATTAGGGGTATCCGGAAAGATTTTTGAAATCTTTCCGGATATGGGTGTAGGTCTATTATGATGCTGTTACTGTGAGTTTTCTTATGCCTTCCTTTGAGGTCAAAACTACATTGCTGTAATGTTCGACCGTCAAATCCGTAAACTTGCTATGTTCGTCCGCGTACACACGAAATGTACTACCGCCGTCAATGGGAGTAACGAATCGTTTAATGTTCGCTGGTTCATCTTTCATAATGTCATTCCGGGTATAAAACGCATATATTTTGTTGCCCAGCAGATTAGATTTTGCCGCACCATTTTGGTAGCGAGCACTCATTACCCGTACTTCGTCGACAAACAGTTTTCTTGCTAGCTCTTCCGGAGTTAGCCCTGCTGCCCGTGTCGCTCCAGCCGTATTTTGTGCATCGTAGGAATCACTCCTCAAGTCCCATGCACCTTCTCCAATGACGATCCTGTTCGGGCGGATACCGGTAATATCTGCTGCCGCTTCCAATTCGGCCCGAATGTGAGAATCCGGATTGGCGGAAGATCCCCAAGTGTAGCTAGCAGAGGTTGATTCAGCGTTGTCTTCCAATGCTGAAATCGCACGGCGCAATTCGTTGCGCAGCAAGCGCTGGAGTAGTAACTGGACGTAGCGCTCCCTCCAATCATCTCCCGCCACATCATCATGGTCGACCCTAACCGTTAAGCCTTTGTTATAGGTCCGAGATGTTATGGAAGTTCCGACGAATTCTATACGCTTGAAAGATGCGCCAATTGATCGGATGTCATCGGTCTCAGACAAAAAGCATTGTTCATTGTTTGAGAGCTTGAATTCAAAACGTTTTGCTACGGGGATGACCGGTGCGATGAAATTCAGCAATTCTTCTATTTGTTCCGAATCTTTCCAGCCTACTGTAAATGCGGTTAGTGGTTCCGAATATGTCGACGCGGTAAATCTCGCTTCATTGGCAGCACAAATTGTGCCGCATTCCTGAAAACCATCATCTTTTGGTAAAATTTCTATGTTCATAGGATCCTTTTGGTTAAATTTTAGCTACCTTTGACTACGTGTTGTTGGGGGACACAGCTCATAAATTCTATG
>JAITET010000069.1 GCA_031281895.1 Puniceicoccales bacterium
CCCAACAGGGACGGATTCATGGGGAACATTCGGAATAGATAAATACAACATTTGCCATTCTCCATCGATTTCTCGAATTTTCGTTTCGGCTTCTTTTACCTTCGATGAGAGATTCTTTAGGTCTCCAATGATATTCAAAAATTCCACAGATCCCTTTTCTAAGGCCGCTATTTTATCATTTTTTGATTTCTGTTCAGCTCGCAATGCTTCGAACTCAGCCACATAAGCCCTCCGCTGGCATCGACTGCCAAAAACCTATCAATGTTGCATTGAAACTTCTTTTTGCTAACACCGGCCTTTATTTCATCGGGCTTTTTTCGTAAACTTTCTAATGACAACATTCTATACGCTCCTCGAAAAAGACAAAAATGCAATGATTAGCTATCCTCCTCGGATATTTTCCTCCAATTTTACTAGGAAACGACCTTTTGTATAAGCCCTGCTTTTATGGCTTTAACTGCCACCCAAGCCTGCTTCACCTGTCCGCTTGGCAATAATATGCGGATATGCTGTAAATTTGGTTTGAACAAACGTTTTGTTCGTTTCACAACGTGAGTACCAATTCCACCGCTTTTTTTAGATTGTCCCTTACGAATGATGCGGCAACCTGTGCTGCGAGTTTTTCCGGTTATTATACAAATTCTGGCCATATCTCTCCAATGAAGGGAATGACTTAATGGATAACTAGCAGAAATCAAGAATTTTTGTTAAAAACTTTATACATCGAGATCAGTAGGCACTCGGGAAAGTCATCGAGGCGGCTCATAGCATACCCTTCCGTGCTGCCTTTACGGTTTTCTTGTTATTAGGGTTGGGCTCTATGGTTATTGACCTACCCGGGATTCTATGCACTCTATCAGATCCTCTTTCCGGAACCTTCTTAATCCTCCGAGTTTTATGGATTTTGGCCCGGGATGTCGTTTTGTTATTATCTTGCTTAAACTGTCTATTTTCTTTTCCCCTACTAAATGGCCTTGACGTGGAACTCACCACGAAAGATTTTCCCTCAACTTTTCTAGGTTCTTTGTTTCCTTTTTCCTCATCCGTGTTCACTTTTTTCGTACTAAATGGCCTTGACGTGGAACTCAATACGGGAAATCTTTTTTGAAGTTCCTTAAATTTTCTATACCCATTTTGGGGAAAAACCCTATCGGCATTATCTTCAATAGTTCTACATATGTTATTCCAGTATACTTGATTTTCTTTGTTGGGTGGTGTGAGTTTAATAAAAATTAAATCGATAAGATTTCGTAGATTGCTTTCAAGCTGCCTGCGCCTATTTTCATCGGTGTAGGTTTCTTTCATTGCCTGAGCCAAAACGGCTATCCGATCATCCATGCTTGCCTGCGGTGGACCCTGCAACTGGGATTCGCATTTTGCTTGTACGGTACTACGAAGGCTTCCCATCGCCGGCACTTGGCCTTTATCTCTCCTAAGAAACTTTCCTTCAAATAATATATGTGTAAAGTAATATGCCGACATTAAACTCTCTCCGATAGCCTTTAGTAGGCAATCTCTAAAGGTATTGATCACTCGAACAGCTATGGAATAACCATCTGGTAAGAAAAGTATATACCCCAATATGCTCACATCAAATGTGCCGCTATGGGACAGCAGTTGAATAATTTCATCCACCGTCAGATTTGCAGTATTTTCCATCGTAAGCTCCAGCCAAGACTTCGAAGAAATATTAACTTTTGCACCAACAGCTGGCCACCACGGATGAACACCAGGTGAAACAATAGCTGTTACCGAGGATGTCCTAAATGCGTTACCGCACACCTTAGAACAAGGAATACTAATTTTTTTCCTGCCTATTGTAACCGTTTTCCCTCCTTTCTCCATGGAGATAGCGGAGATATCTGGAGGCAATTCGTCCCCCTCCACTGGCCTTGCAACCACTTGTCCATCATTTTGACCAGACCCCGTTCTTCTTACTCCTTCCATAGGGAAAACATTTAGAAACAATTTTTCCCAGTTTGTCAATATTCTGACAATAACCCTTTCTGGTTTATTGTTTTTTTTACATTATATGGCTACATCACTTTCCCAATGAATCTTATTCCGCTTCAACCTCTAAGGTTTCAACAATTCCCGCAAGGTTTTATCAACCATGGTGGGGTTTGCTTGACCCCGAGTTTCCTTCATTACAAACCCTTTAATCGCGTTGATTGCGGAATCTTTTCCACCACGGAATTCTCGGGCTGCTTTTTCATTTTTTTCAATGGCACTTTGACAAATTGTGAGTAGTTCATCGTAATTTGCATTTTGTTTTAATCCCTGCTCCCGTACGATTTCGTTGGCCGATTTTCCCGTTCGAAACATTTCAATAAAAACAGCCTGGGCAATTTGTTTCGAAATCACACCATCGTCCGTCAATTTTACCAGTTCCGCCAGGGCTTGCGGAGAAATTTTATAGCCGTCGGTTTCCCTGGGATCCAGTTCTTTGTCGGAGTTTTGGTCAACATTTGACAATTCACGCAATAGGTCATTGGCAATTATATTTGCGATGGCCCGCGGGTTATTGTGAATAGCTACTGCCGTCTCGAAAAAATCACTCAACGTTTTTTTCGTACAAATCACGGATGTTATGGTATATGGCAGGTCATACTGGGTGAAAAAACGTTCCTGTTTTGCGAACGGCAACTCTGGGATTTCAGCCATAATCGTGGATTTTGTTTCCTGAGATATCCGCACGGGCATCAGATCCGGATCGGCAAAATACCTATAGTCAAATGCCGTTTCCTTGGTACGCATCACGGTTGTTGAATTGGTATCTGCGTTCCACCGCCGTGTTTCCTGATAAACTCGTTCGCCATCTCTCAGGGCTTGAATTTGCCGTTTTATTTCGTGCTCTATGCCATTTTTTACACCCGAAATGGAGTTCAAATTTTTGATTTCCACCTTTGTTCCTAGGGTTTCGCTGCCAACGGGCCGTACACTAACATTGGCATCACACCGCATTTCCCCCTTTTCCATGTCACAGTTTGAGATATCGGCATACACCATGTGCATACGTAGAGAATTCAAATAGGCAAATGCTTCTTCGGCGGAATGCATGTCGGGTTTGGACACAATTTCCATCAAGGGGACACCGGCTCTGTTAAAATCTATGCCGGAATCGCTTTCGAAGTGTGTCAATTTCCCAACATCTTCTTCCAGGTGAATGCGATCCAGAGCAATTCTTTTGTGCTCTCCCATGACATTGCGCGACGGACCCAAAAGTTCAATCTCAACATATCCATTGCGGCAGATGGGGTCCGTATTCTGAGAAATTTGGTAATTCTTCGGACAATCCGGATAGAAATAATTCTTCCTGTCCCACTTGGCCATTTCTGTGATGTCACACCCAAAAATTATACCTGCCTTTATGGTTTTCAGCACCGCTTCCCTGTTGATAACCGGAAGTGTTCCTGGCAACCCGAGAATCACCTGATCGGTCAACGTATTCGGCGGCTCCCCAAACCGATAGGGACATTGGGAAAACAATTTCGATTTTGTTTTTATTTGCACATGGACCTCTAGGCCTATGGTAGCTTCATACTCCATCCTCCCACTGCTAACAAAAAACCTTTCCGGGACAAGGAAAAAGCACCTGCCGTTGCATAATTTGAGGCAATGGGTGGTAAAATGCCCGCTTGAACGAATGGGGGAACCGAAAATGAGCAAATTCCTTCCGCCCTAAAAATTAGCTCACGGGAAACGATTTTTAAAATAGTTGACATTCTTACCAAACCATGTAAAATAGATGCGTTTTTTAAGGAGGATAATGATGGCAGAAATGAGTCCGAATCCAAGTGTGTCACAGGTCAACGAGTCAGGTTCGACAAATCCAGCAAATGCCAATATAAGAGTGGCTAAATTTGCAGGCCAGCTGGCCCAATCAGGCCGGGCGAATGGGGGAAATTTCAGGTCAGAACAAATAGAGCGATTGGTCTCCCGTTTGGCGGTACCTGCGGAACCTCAATCGGAGAATGTTGACCCGGACCTATCCGCCACTGCGTCCGCAATTTTAGAAGAGCTGGCCGAAGCAATTGATACGGAGGAAAGTAAAATTGGCATTGGGACGAAACTTCTTGCCTTGATAATATCCTGGTTCGGCGGTGACTCCTACGACACCGCAATTGCTAAACAAGCTTTCAGAAGTATTGAAAACAAAGAAACACGAACTGCCCTTTTGGTACTAGCCTTTGAGGCTGCCACAGTGCCGGCGGACCCAGAGAAAGAAAGCGATATGCAAGAAAAT
>JAITET010000026.1 GCA_031281895.1 Puniceicoccales bacterium
TTGCAAAGATCGTCTACGGTCACAAAAAGCCTTGTTAGTCTTAGGGTTATTTTATTCATCCATCTTCCCTAAGATTTTTTCTTTCCTTTTCTCTTTTTTATTTTGAGATTCGCGTAGATTTTAGCAATATTTTGTCATTAAAAATTCTCATGGCCGTATCAAAGGTTATCCCTGGCATGTTTCCTTTTAATTTACTAGGATTGTTTTTAGTCAGGCTTAACAAACCTATTATTTCAACAAAAGTGGGCATGGGAGGCGGAGTCTTTGTGTTGTTTTCCGCTGTTGTCCTTGATACTTCCATTGTTAGTGATGATAAATAATCACAAATTTTTTGCAATAAAAATTTTATGTATTTAGTTTTTTTATCGATATTGCTAGTTTACATGGTGCTGTATCTTCATTCGAGAAGTCAAAAAATATGCAGAAAATTTGCTTCAAAAAAATACACCCTTATTTATGTTGTTGGGAAACATGGGCTATGAATTCTCCATTGAAAAATTTCGAAAACAATTTCCGATTCTTAGCAAACCCATTAGAAATGGGAATCCGCTAGTTTATTTGGATAATTCGGCAACGACCCAAAAACCCCAATCTGTCATCGATAAAATCGTCGATTTTTATTCAACTTACAATTCTAACGTCCACCGGGGAATGTACGAATTTAGCGAAAAGGCAACCAATGAATATGAACAGGTACGCCATGACATTGCCGAATATCTTGGGGTAAACAATCCCAATGAAATAATATTTGTTCGAGGGGCTACGGAAGCAATAAATTTAGTCGCTTACAGCTATGGAAGAAAATTTTTGACGGCCGGTGATGAAATTCTCATTGGGGCAGCGGAACACCACGCAAACTATCTGCCATGGCAGGTTCTAGAACAAGAAATTGGAGTTAGGCGTAAAATTATTCCGCTGAACGCAGATTATACCATCGACATTGAGCAGTATGGGCATTTGTTTTCCAAACGAACAAAGTTTGTTGCCATCCAACATATTAGTAACGTGCTTGGTAGCATTAATGATATTAGGGCACTAAGTGCCATTGCCCATGCCCATGGGGCGAAGATATTGATTGACGGGGCCTGTTCCCTGGCTTCGGAAAAGATTAATTTGGGCGAGATTGATTGTGACTTTTTTGCATGCTCGGGGCACAAAGGATTTGGGCCAACGGGCAGTGGTTTTTTATTTGGCAAGTATGATCTGTTGCAGGATATGCCTCCATATCACGTGGGGGGAAATATCGTAAACAAAGTACACTTTGAGAATAGCAGTTTTAAGCTACCACCGACAAAATTTGAAGCGGGAACACCGGATATCGCTGCCGTACTGGGCTTGGGGGCTGCCATAGATTTTTTAAAAGAAATAGATTGGAAATCTGCCAGGACATATTTTTCCACATTGGTACAATATGCCGGTGAAAAAATACGAACTATTCCTGGCATAAAGGTCTACGGAACTTCTAAAAACCAATCGGGAGTTTTCTCTTTTAATCTAAATGATGTGCATGCCCACGATGTTGCTACCCATTTGGGTAGTCGAGGAATAGCCATACGAGCAGGAACCCATTGTGCCCAACCATTAATGCAGATCTTGGGAGTTTCCGGTACCGCCAGAATATCGCCATGTCTGTACAATACAAAACAAGAGATAGACAAAGCAATAATAGCATTGGGAGATTGTTTAAACATTTTCATCGGGAAACGGTAATGTTTTCAGTGAGAAAATAGATATTTTCCTAAAAATTGTCCTACGATAGGACTTTTGTCAGCTTTATACGAAGC
The DNA here is from genome assembly GCA_031281895.1 of Puniceicoccales bacterium. Lineage (GTDB taxonomy): Bacteria > Verrucomicrobiota > Verrucomicrobiia > Opitutales > JAIRKQ01 > JAIRKQ01. Next base: position 1,785 of record JAITET010000026.1, read on the forward strand.
GGATTAACGTAGGACCTTTTGCATTAGTTACACAAAAAAGGTCAATTTTTACACATATTTGCTGCAATTCTGATATTTTTTGTTGCAATCCTAGTATTTTTAAATACCATTTATTTGCGTGAATTTTGTTTTTAAAGCGTTAAAGAGTTCAGGGGAAATTATAAATTCTACCATCCTAGCGGAGAATCAGCAAGAGGCTACCAAGTTGATAAAACAGCAGAATTTACAATTGATTTCCATCACAGCAGAAATAGCTAGTCGAAGCGTTACCCGACGACTATTTCGGAAGAAACAGACATCAGCAGCTGTAACAAATAAAGTCTTGCTGTTCTTTTTCGAAAAATTATATAAAATGCTTGCTGCAAATATAACATTGTCCGAAGCGATATCTATAATTAACAAAAGAACCACAAATCCAGCAGAAAAATTTTTAACCGATAAATTGTCCCAGGACATTTCAGGAGGACAATCCTTTTCGGATGCCATAAAAAGTTTAAACATAAAAATTGATAACGGTGTATATAGCATCATTTTGGTGGGAGAATCGAGTGGAAGTCTAGCAACCGTACTAGGAGATGTGGTTGACTTGCTAAAGTCCAAAAATGAACTCAGAAAAAAGATGATTGCATCCCTTGTATATCCTTCGTTTATGGTAACTTTTACCGTTGTTGTAATGTTGCTGTTTGTGTTCGTTTTGATGCCCAAAATGGAAAATTTTATAAAAGAACTCGGAGGAACTCTTCCTCCCATGGCACAGTTTTTAAAATCTTTAGCCCAATGGTTTACCTATTTGCTGCTACCGGCAATAGGATGTATCATCGCTATTATTATAATCATACCAAAAATAAGACAAACCAAGGTGGGACGGTATAAAACCGATCAATTAATATTAAAAATGATACCTTTTTCCATAACCATACCATTATTCATGAAAACAAACCTATCAAAACTAATGGCCACACTTTTATCAAATGGAGTCAATACATCCGAAGCATTAAAATTAGCGCAAACTTCTATCAATAATGAGATTCT
>JAITET010000077.1 GCA_031281895.1 Puniceicoccales bacterium
TGAAGGACTGGCGCCGTGTTGCCACCCGCTATGACCGCTGTGCTCACACTTTCTTTTCTACCATTTGTATCGCCTGTTCTTTCCTCTTTTATTTGAACTTATGAGTCCTGACCCTGGGATTTTTTTATTTTGAGATTCGCGTAGAAAGCTTGTTTTTTGCCATAGCCTCCAATAATTTGTTACCGGCTGATGCGTTGTTTCTTTTCGGAAGTTTTAGCCCAACTGTTCTGCGGGTACTATTTAAGCAAAACGTGGATGTTTAATCAACGAAAAGAAACCAAAGGATGAAATTAGCACGAGCGTGGCCGAAAAGTAACTCATTTGGGATAGTGACAAATATTGGCGAATACCATATCCTATGAATGGAGACAATAGCCCTCTTAGTCCCGTAACAGCTACGTTGAGACCCATATACAGGCTGAATTTTTCCTTCGGTACAATTTTAGTGACCCACAGACACCAAATTATTTCACCTCCGCCGCGGGCAATGCCAGCACAAGCGGATGCAAGAGCAACTAAAAATTTTGCCTTCGTATTAAAAAACAGCAGGACACTGGCCATTAAAAACAGATTAACCATTAGTTTTATGGCAATAAAGTTGGATCGGTGAAAAATTTGACCACAGACGAAGGTGCTTAAAATTCTGAATCCCATGGGAATGGTTATGGATACGAGAATCGTAAATGCATTCGAAGCACCTATGCCCGTACTACCCTTTAGGTATTCTAGCTGCAGGGGCCCCATCATCTGGGGGCCAATCCCTGATAGCGACCACCAAAGGAGAACCATGCCAAATTGTTTGTCCGTAAAAATTATTTTAATGCTGGAAATCATCGATTTTTTCCCTTCTGCGGGAAGGATCCTGGAAGGAATTTTAGAAAAGGATAGAGCCACTCCTATTGCTGCCAGTGAGACAAAAAGAAGTATCAATCTGTAGTTTTGCAAATTTAAATCCATCAATCTTCCTCCTATTTGTCCAAAAATTATGGTGGATAATAGCAACAAGTTGAGTGTAATGGCTAGCCGACTACCCCGTTCCTGCGGTGAATAATTTTGGCCGTAGACATCTTCCATAAGAGGAATTGGTTGTTTGGAAAAAATTATGGCAAATGATATTAGGAGCGAAAATGGCACAACCGATGTTACCCAAGCCGAAGCAAAAACCAAAAATGAAACAATTAACCAGTAGATTGTGCTAAAATCCATGGCACCATATCGTTTTTGTCGTGCTACTAAGGATTGGGTTGCGACGGTAAAAAATTTCCCAACAAAGTTCGAGGCAAATATGAGAGATTTTATCCAGTTGGGGGCCTTAAATATCTGAAGGATAATAACAAAAGCAAGGCTTTCAGTTAAAGAATCCATGAACCCGGAACAGAGGCACCGCCAATTGTCAAAGAACAATGTTTTTTTTGCTACTTCGGTATTTGAAAAAGCTCTGCCCATGCCGTTAGAAAAATGATAAATCTTTCTTATGGCAAGCCGAAACTTGTCTGCACTCTGGTATCAATTCTCGCCAATATCCCAAGCTTAAATTTGACTATTGCCACATGTAGCTTTGTTGCGCACAGAGAATTTCGTCATTTTTATCAATGATCTCAACCTTCCATGCTTTGAGGTTTTCAATGTCTATTGGCATCGATGTTATGCCGCAGTATATTTCTGAGACGAGAGCATGTCTATGGTCAGGGATCCTGCATTTGAACGAAAGAATGCCATCCCGTAGGGATGTTATGGCATAAATCCTAACGAATATCTCCCTAGGTAATAGGGTAATTGATTCGTTTAATCCAACTACGAAATAGGTTCCTGCCCGGATATTTTCGTTATCTCGAGCTATGCATCGAAAATATGGATGTTCTCTTTTGTTGCCAAAATATTCTCCAATTGTTTTAAAAGAATCATCGCCAAGCTGGTAAATTGAAACACGCTGAATCATCACCTTGTGTTTTTTAACATCCCACATATCGCAATGGATATTCGTTGCGACTAAAAGTAAACACATGGATAGGACGAAGGTTCTAACGATTGACATGGTGGATATATCATTTTGAATCAAGGGCATTTCAAGATTATTATGGATGTTTCGAGGCAAACACGGAGGAAAATTTTTACGAGTTTAGCACCGATGCGGGGTTTGACCACACGCCATTTTATGGACATACTGTGCGATTATGGGGAACCCGATGAATATATTTCGGAATTTTTACGGGTACACCCGACGGCAACCGTCCCAACCGACATAATAGACTTAATCGAAAATAGGAAAAGTGTAGCAGATTTGAGCATACAATTGTTGGGGAAAGAACCGGAACATTTTTTAAGAATAGTAAAAATGTTACAAAACTATGGAATCAAGTCCATTAATTTAAATTGTGGATGTCCGATGCCCAAAATTGGGAGAAAGGGCGTGGGAGGAACTTTACTGACAGAATTAAGCACCATCGACGATATTATCTCAATAATATCCGCCAATAGCAACATTCCAATTTCCGTAAAAACTCGCATTGGATATAGGAGTCCTCAAGAATTTGCCATTATTTTAAGCCATCTAGCACGGCATAAATTGTCCACGGTATATGTGCATGCACGAACCGTAAAAGGCATGTACAATGAACCCGTTGATTTCGAATGCATAAACATTGCCAAGGCTGCCCTGGATTGTTCTGTAATTGCAAA
>JAITET010000089.1 GCA_031281895.1 Puniceicoccales bacterium
TCGAACGCCGATACATCCTATGATTTTTATTTACTTGTCCCTTCGGATTTTAAGAAAAGGTATGAGAATTTAATTTTTGAGCTGGGGACACAATATGGGTCTAAAATCAATTTCATTGATATGGGAACGGCATTTGCTAACTCGCCATTGGAAAATGACTGGCCAGCTCCTGCCTACTATCGATTGCTGGCTCCAAATTTGCTGCCAAATTACAAAAAGTGCCTATACCTCGACACCGATATAATCGTCCGACATGATCTAAGGGAACTGTTTAATACGGATCTCGAAGATTGTTATGTTGCTGGAGTCGATGAGCGGGATACCGTAATGGATGAAGTCAAGTATCTATCATCCATCAACCTGTCTAATACAAACCACTACGTAAATTCCGGTGTTTTGGTCATGAATCTGGATTTGATGCGCAGGGATAATTTGCATGAAAAATTTATAACACTGGCAAAACATGGCATTGATGGTAAAAAAGCTTTCCTTTTTGCCGATCAAGATATATTAAATATTGCCTGCCAAGGCAGAATAAAATTTTTAGATTTAAAATTTAATGTTTCTCCTAGAAGACTTGTGTTGACTATAAATTTCGAAGATTATCGAATAAAGATGCAAGAGTTTTATGGGGAAAAGCAACTCAATGATGCCTACAAGGATCCCATTATCTTACATTTTTTTGGAAGAAAGCCTTGGAAAACCCATGCAACAATGTTTGATGATAGGTGGTGGGAAGTATGCCGCCTGAGCCCTTTCTACGAAGAAGTACTTTGCAAGTATATCGCATCTAGGGTGATTGTCGACATTGATTATAATCACCCTTTTAGGTATAACAAATGCAATTATTACAGATGTAAGATTTTTTCCAAATTAACATGTGGGAAGAAAAAGGCTCACTATCAGCGTAAATGTGAAAAGATAAAAAAAGTATTGGGAATACGCTAAAAATATCTTAGGTAATTTTCATTTCTATGAAAAATTACCTAGAGCTTTTGAATGAAGTATTAACCAATGGAGAAAAGCGAAATGATAGGACGGGAGTTGGAACCATTGGACTATTCGGAGCCCAACTGCGATTTAGTCTGACAGATGTTTTTCCCGTTGTTACGACAAAGTTTATAAATTTGAAAGCAGTAATCCATGAACTTCTATGGTTCATTAGCGGGAACACCAATGTCAAATACTTGCAGGACAATGGTGTAAAAATTTGGAACGAATGGGCCGATGAAAATGGAAATTTAGGGCGCGTATATGGAGCCCAGTGGAGAACATGGCAAGCTTCGGATGGTCGAGTAATAGATCAACTGGCCAATGTCATAGAACAAATCAAAAATGATCCATTCAGCCGTAGACATATCGTATCGGCTTGGAACCCAGGAGAAATAAATAAAATGGCCTTGCCCCCATGCCATGCTTTTTTCCAGTTTCACGTATCATCCGGTGGAGGATTGAGTTGTCAACTATACCAGCGAAGTGCTGATATGTTCTTGGGGGTGCCCTTCAACATTTCCTCCTATTCTCTTTTAACCATAATGGTTGCCCATGTTTGCAATCTCCATCCGAAAGAATTTGTACATACATTTGGAGATTTGCACATTTATATTAACCATGTGGAACAGGTAAAAGAACAACTATCTCGCAAACCGTTACCCCTGCCAACTTTAAAATTAAATCGACAAGTTTCTTCCATTGACGATTTCAAATATGAAGACTTCGAAATTGTCGGCTATGAACATGGTCCAGCCATAAAAGCACCTATCGCAGTATGATGAACATATCGACAGATCTATATGATATTCTACTACAAAAATTAGACATTCGGGCAATTGCGGCAATGGCAGCTAACCGCATCATCGGGAATAATAATTCCATTCCTTGGAATGTTCCAGAAGAGATGGCATTTTTCCGTAGAACGACACAAAATGCATCGGTGCTAATGGGGCGTAAGACTTTTGAATCCATCGGCCATCCCCTGCCGAATCGACGCAATATTGTAATGACAATGAATGCAGCTTGGCATCAAGATGCCGTTACTACAATCCAAAAGCTGGACCAATTGCTGGAGCTTAACATTAAAGGTCCCCTTTGGGTATGTGGTGGTGCAATGATCTATGAAATGTTATTTCCGGCATGCCGCGAATTATACTTGAGCACGGTTTTTGGAAAATTTGATGGCGATACAAAAATGCTTCCCTTTGGGGATATATTTGTAATAAATAAAACAATTTTAACTTGCTCGACATTCAAAGTCGACCATTATGTGAATAGACGGTATGCGAATATTGAGAAAAGTCCGCTATATTTGTAAAAGGCTTTTAAGAAGATTTTACAGGTTAATGAACCATGTGGAAATATTCGCAACAGATGTGCTGTACGACAGAAAAAAATCATTGGGCATTACATGCGTCTCCCTAATACTGCTGCCATTATCATTTTTGTTTACACTGATTGTAAAGACAAGGCATTTTTTATATGCAAAAAGAATTTTTACATCGGATGTTTTGGGATGTCCGGTCATAGTCGTCGGAAATTTGACGGTGGGAGGAACGGGGAAAACTCCAGTCGTGGAAAAAATTGCCCGTGAATTACATGAACGGGGAAGAAAAGTGGCAATTCTTAGCCGCGGATATAAAAGTAAAAGCGAACCCAGGTGGAGAACGTTTGTCCGCTGGATGACTCACCGCGATGAACCACCACCTAAGGTTGTAAGCAATGGGAAATCGGTGCTACTGGATTCGGAGGTAGCAGGGGATGAACCATTTATGTTGGCCAAAAATCTGCCGGGAGTTGTTGTTATCGTAGACAAGGATCGTGTCAAAGCAGGTTACTATGCAATTAATAAATTTGGGGTCGACATAATAATTTTAGACGATGGTTTTCAATATTTTCCACTGCGAGGCCATGTGAACCTTTTGCTGATTGACAAGACAAATCCCTTTGGCAATAAATATTTGCTACCCCGTGGAATTTTACGGGAACCAATTTCCCAAATCAAACGAGCTTCCTATATTCTTTTAACCAAGTCAAACAACGTTTTCAATGATTCCATCACGGATATGATAAAATTATACAACCCGGATGCCAAAATTATCGAATGTGCCCACTTTTCGAGAAATTTATCAACCATACATGATAACGAAGTAAAACCGGTTAACATTATTGAAGGAGAGAAAATAATGGTATTTAGTGGAATTGCATCTCCCGATGGCTTTGAAGGTTTTTTATTACAAAATGGAGCCGAAATTGTTTACAAAAAACGGTTCGTAGACCACCACAGGTTTTCCAAAAATGAATTGGAAAATATTTTTAACATCGCATGCGCTAGGGAAGCTACGCTGGCAATTACAACGGAAAAGGATGCGGTTAGGATCCCGAAAGATTTTGCATTTCCGATCCCGGCCTATTTTCTAAAAATAGACATAGAGATCGTTTCCGGTGAAGAAATATTTGAAGAAGCCATTTCCAAATTTGATATGGATTCTTGAATTCGTAAAAGCTAAACCTATGGAAATGATTCAAGGGTTGAAAGCCTATTCTTCTTTTCCTTTCAGTTGCTTACAATAGTCCAGCATCTTTCGATTCATATCATACATTGCTCGCGATAATTCGCTGGGCCAAATAACTGACATTTTTCTAACGGCTTCAACATTTTCTTCGGAAATTTTTCCTTCCTCATATGCTTTTTTAGCCGCTATTGGGAAATTTCTTAGCAGTCCGTCGATAAATTTTTCAGCATCGACCGATTTTAAATACTTTATTGCAATATCCAAATTGGCAATGGATTCTTTTATCTTCTTCTTTAACTCAATTTTAGAAATTTTATTAAGAAAAGCTTCATTGTAGAGATCGAAGATCCTGTTCATTTATTTTCCTCTGATATAGGTTGAAACAATTTTTGTAAAATGTTTGCCTTTGTCAAACTTCAAATTAAATTTCAAATGGACAAGAGCTATTTTTTTTTATTATTGGTTCGACGTTTGATGAATTGTATTTAAATCTATGGACTTGAGAAACTGATAAACGATGATTGGAAGATTTTTTAGATTGTTTGCCGGGCATACCCATAAAAAATTCATCAAAAAATGCCAACCGATAATAGAGAAAATCAATGGACAGGAGGAAATATATGAATTGCTATCCGATGATGCCGTTGTTACAAAATCTGAAGAACTGAAGCAAAGAGTGGGAAAAGGAGAATCCCTCGATGATATTTTGCCGGAAGCATTCGCGTTGGTAAAAAATGCGGCTCGCCGCTTATGTGGGAAGGAAATTGAGGTGTGTGGCCATAAATTAATTTGGAATATGGTACACTATGATGTGCAACTGCTTGGAGGGGTTGCCCTACACCAGGGAAAAATCTGTGAAATGGCAACGGGAGAAGGAAAGACATTGGTTGCAACATTGCCACTATATTTAAATGCCCTCACCGGAAAGAATTGCCAGTTGGTTACGGTCAACGACTACCTTGCCCGCCGAGATGCGGAATGGATGGGCTATCTCTATAAACTCCTTGGCATAACAGTTGGGTGTTTACAAAATGAAATGGATATCGAAGAACGTCAAGTGGCGTACGGTTGTAACATAACCTACGGAACGGCATCAGAGTTCGGATTTGACTACTTGCGCGACAATGGCATGGCAACTTCTTTGGAGGAGCAAGTCCAACGGGGACATTATTACTGCATCGTTGATGAAGTGGATTCTATCCTAATAGATGAAGCACGAACACCATTGATAATTTCAGGGGCAGCCCCTAAAGATGAAGGGAATGTACCCTATGTGGAGTTAAAGCCATTGGTCGCCCATTTGGTCGAATTACAGCAAAAATTATGTAATCGTCTAGCTTTGGAAGCCAAAGTCATGTTAGATGATAGCGGAACGGATTACAATCGTGATGCCTACAAAAAACTTTGGCAAGTAAAGCTTGGAATGCCAAAAAATAAACAATTTTTACGTCTCATGGAAAACGGGACCTATCGAAAAAATTTCGACAGGTTCGATCTCGAGATGAATTCCGAACTGCTCAAAAGTGAAAGATATCAAATCAAAGAAGAGCTATATTATTGCCTGGACGAAAAGGACAATCAGTCGGATCTAACGGAACTTGGACGTACCAACTTGAGCGATGATGAAAATGCATTTATTTTGCCAGACCTGCCGTCAATATTTTCTGCCATCGACGTGGACGATTCCCTATCGCCGAACCAAAGGGTAGAAAAGAAACGCCAAGCAGAGGAAGAATTTTCTCAGAAAAGTATCAAAATTCACTGCCTAACCCAACTTTTGCGGGCATATTCTCTGTATAACAAGGATGAACAGTATGCCATTTTGGACGGCAAGGTTGTTATAATCGATGAGAATACCGGTCGAGCCATGCCGGGACGCCGTTGGAGCGATGGTTTACACCAAGCCATTGAGGCCAAGGAAGGCGTAAAAATCGAAAGAGAATCTCGAACCTACGCTACCATTACGATGCAAAATTACTTTAGGATGTATGAAAAATTGGCCGGCATGACGGGCACCGCTGAAACGGAAGCTCAGGAATTTAATGACATTTATCATCGATCCGTCGTGGTGATTCCACCGCATAAAAAGTGTATCCGCGTTGATTTAAACGATGAGATCTATAAGACTCGCCGGGAAAAATACAGTGCAGTGGTAGAAGAGATTAAAGCAGCTAATCAAAAGGGACAGCCTGTTTTGGTAGGTACGACATCCGTCGAAGCTTCGGAGTTGTTGAGTAAGATGCTGAAGCGGGAGATGATAAATCACAAGGTTTTGAATGCCAAATATCACCAACAGGAGGCGGAAATCATTGCCCAAGCTGGCCAAAAAGGAGCCGTTACGATTGCAACTAACATGGCAGGACGTGGTACGGATATCAAATTGGGGAATGCTGTTCCGGAGTTGGGAGGATTGTTTGTGATCGGTACGGAGAGGCATGAATCCAGGCGAGTTGATCGACAGTTGCGCGGCAGATGTGCTCGTCAGGGAGACCCCGGATGTTCGAAATTTTTCGTTTCCCTGGAAGATTCTTTGATGCGAATTTTTGCTTCGGCAGGTCCCATAGCACGACTACTACAGAATACATTCAAGGAAGGGGAAGTGCTCGCTCATCCGCTATTGAACCATTCCATTGAAACGGCCCAGAAAAAGGTCGAACAGCACTACTATTCCATTAGAAAACATTTGTTACAGTACGACGATGTCCTTAACCAGCAAAGGAAAATTATATATTCTCTCAGGAACGATTCACTAATTGAAAACAATGTTCAAAACGTTATTTTTAGCATCATACGCAACGAATTGGAATCCAGGCTGGAACAATTATCGGATAACCCTTCGGAAAACGAGGAAGACGATGACAGCCTTAAAACACTATTGTCCTGGATAAATGTTAATTTCCCCTTGAATTTGAAAACATCTGATCTGGTTAGTAAATCCCGGGACGCAATCTGTGAATTAATTTTATCTAAAATAAAAGATGCCTACGAAATAAAACAATCTACCGATGATCCGGAATCCTTGAAATTTATTGAAAGGGTGATTCTGATTCGTGCAATTGATAGTAATTGGCAAAAACATCTTACGGAAATGGATGCCCTGCGGAGCAGCGTTGGGCTTCGCGGATATGGCCAACGGGATCCGATAAATGAATATCGCACGGAAGCATTCGAATACTTTGGCGCAATGTTGAAGCAGATAAATTCAGATGTCTGTTCCCAACTATTTCGATCGGCAGGAAGTGCCCAAGCGTTCAATAGGATGGTTAATGAATTGCGTAAACATCTTGTGATGTCTGGCGGCACTTTGGAAAGCGTAAATGACGAACGGCAACGACAGGAAGGTAATACTCCTAGGGTAACCATTAAATCAACTTCATTACCTAAAATCAGCAGAAATGATCCTTGTCCCTGTGGAAGTGGGAAAAAGTATAAAAAATGTTGCGGTCTAAAGTAGCAGTAGCGATGTCTGGTGGCGTTGATAGTGCTGTATCTGCACTGCGATTAAAAGATGCTGGTTATCGAGTGCACGGCATTTTTATGCGCACGTGGAATGCCGAAGATTCGGAGAACCCAATTGCGGATTGCCCGTGGAAAACGGATTTGAATGATGCGAGAAATGTTTGCGAAAAACTCGGCATAACATTTGAAGTCATCAACATGATATCGCAATATCGAACATTGGTAGTGGAAGAACTAGTGAATGGTTATCGCAATGGAATTACACCCAATCCAGATGTTCTATGCAATGCACGGGTAAAGTTCGGCGTACTCAAACGATATGCCCATGCCCATGGTTTTGAAAAATTTGCAACCGGACACTATTGTAGGGTAGTGACAAATGAAGATGGTGCCATCGACATTTTGGAAGGGGTTGATAAAAACAAAGATCAATCGTACTTCCTCGCCCTGCTTTCCCAGGAACAAATACGGAATACACTATTTCCGATAGGGGAATTAACAAAACCAGAAGTTCGCAAAATTGCAGAAAAGGCAAGCTTACCAAATTGCAAAAAAAAAGACAGCCAGGGGATCTGTTTTTTGGGCAAGGTGAAGATTCAAGATTTTCTATCCCACTACATACAAGATCAGCCCGGCGACATCGTCAATACCCAAGGCGAAATTATTGGAAAACATCGGGGTTTATTTCGATTTACCATGGGACAGCGACATGGTATCAATGTCCCATCAAACCTTGATTTTTCCTACTATGTTGTCGTCGGTAAAGATCTTGTGAAAAATCAATTGGTTGTAGAAATTGAACGGCCAACGTCGAAATCCTTATTCGGGGATGAATTTTTTATCCACGGTCTAAGCTTTATAAACGGAGGATTTGGAGACTGTAAAAACCTGCTAGCTCGCCCACGATACCGTGATCCTGCCCAGAAAATTGAAATTTTTCAAACGGGGACAAACGCAGCCCGTGTTATCTTTGCACAACCTCAACGGGCAATAGCAGGTGGACAGATCATAGCATTTTATCGGGATGAAACCCTGCTTGGCGGTGGCATATTTGATTGAAATTAGCCAATCATATTTTGACAATTATTTCGGAAATGATGGAGCTTTGATGCTTTATTTGAATAGGTGTTTTTCGATATTTCGTGCACCGTAAACGAATGTCCTGATATCCTTTATGGCTTCACTTGAATCTTCTAATAGAAGATGCCCAGTCATTTGATAGCGTTTATAGGAAGCATTCGGTAGCACTTTCCCCCAGGCTTTTAGAACGTTGAAGTTGTAGCGAAAATCATCATCGGCCCAAAAAAATTTGATCTTTTTGTTGCACAGAATAAATGCTTTTTCACCTATTGTGTTCAAGATTTCCAAGGATGGGTGGTCGGGTAACCATGGAATATCGTCTATCCCAGCAGCAATAGCCACGCGGTCGGAAAATTTTCTGTAGGGCCACAGGAACCCGTCGACAACGTTCCCGTCGAGTATGGAAAATGTCCCCAAATGCAAACAAATCCGTATGAACAAATTAAAAAGCCTTGAACATAAGAATGTAAAAAGTGGAAACTTGAAGAGCAAAATAATGGCAGGCAACTTTGGTAAGGCAAAAACAGTGGAATTTAGTAGGGACATGCTACTAATTCTCTCGGGCCAGCGTTCCGCCATGGCCAAAGCTACCACAACTCCGAAATCTTGTGCAACGATATGGAATTTTTTAAACTGTTTTATTTCGGCGAAGCAAATGGCGTCTTCTATGTGCGTTCTGATATCATAGCTATAACTTTTTGGTTTATCGGACAATCCATATCCAATATGGTCAATCGCTATGCACCTAAAATCTGGACGTAGTAAAAGTATCAAATTTCTAAAAAAAAATGACCACGTTGGATGCCCATGCAAGAACAATACCGTCTCTCCAGAACCCTCCTCAATATAATGCATCATTGGCCCATTTCTTAGTTTAACGTAATGCTGTTGAAACGGATAAATTTTTCCTAAAAAAGGCGGTAATGGATGCTTCATCATACCATTCTAATGATGGTAATCATTCTATCAAATTTCCACGAATTTGCAATTCAATTTTTGTTCTCCTAGGTAAAAACCTGCAATTGCTTTCCCGAATACTTTTGAGCGTATACCAACGTTCATCGATTCAAACCT
>JAITET010000080.1 GCA_031281895.1 Puniceicoccales bacterium
GATGTTGTTATTTGGCAAAATAGAGATGCTGCAGTGATACAAATTATGTACATTATGAAGGAGCTGTTTCGCATACTGAAACCTGGGGGAATGCTTATCGTATCCGATGTATCATTTCAGTGGACAGACTTGCGTCCTTTCAAAATTTTGCCCGAACAATGTTCTTCCCTCAAAGGGGTTACTATTTTTTCGAAAACATTTGCAGGTTAAAATAAATGCTCCTGCAGCAAATATACAAAACCAAATTTACACGAATCTCAAAAAAGAGGACCTAAATTGAAGGCAATAATAGCCGCACAAATTGCAGAATAGGCGGATTGTGGGGAGCGGAAACGGGAAAGTGTTAACGTAGCCAGCATCGCCGGTCACTGTCCTCATGCAGCCAGCAAGCACTTCTTTTTCGCAGGAAACGTCGTGTAAATTTCCTGGTTAGGGAAGACGGTCGTAAAAACTCTCCGTTTACCCTCCGGCAGAATGTCTTGAATTTCTTGCATTTATTTAGGTGGAACCATATCCGTATGGTCAAAATTTTACCCACTTTTCTGTCCTTTCCTTTTTCCCTTTTTAACAAAAAACATCCTTCCTTTCTCTTTTGGAAAGGCTCCCTGATAGCCAACCGTTCAAACGGTTATAATCTATCAACCGGTGAGCTATCCGACATTGCCGATAAAAATATCATATATATTGCGATTGAAGATACATGGGGACCAATGCGGTGAATTGCTTGAGGATGAATTTTGGAAAAAATGAAAAAATTCTTTAAAAAAACTTTACTACCATTGGTATATTCCGTGGTTTTGATTAATTTATGTGGGTGCAATTCCATAGTTAAACCCCACAGGGAGCGATTGGAACGCATTTATCGGGCCCATGATGGAATTGCAGGAATTTCCAAAAAACTACAGGACATAGAGCAAACGATGCTATATGTAGGTCGAATTAAGGATGGCCCGTTGGCTGATGCTGCCCTTGACGTTGCCATTGCCATACACGGAGAACCCGACGATTTTGAAAAAAAATATGCAGAAAATATAACCATGGAATCCATAGCTTCAACGAAAGTCTATGCCATAGACCTGGTAAAACAAAAAGAAGCTTTAGAATCCTTTGCCCGCAAAGAAAAAAAGAAAGCCATCGAGGAGACACATGCCATGTATGCCCAAGAAATTCAGTATAACTTTCTAAAGCGATTAGCATCGATTGGCGTCGTCACAGTGGTTTGCATCATTGTCGCCTATTTCTTCATAGGAAGGTTTTTCTAGGCTTTGTTTTTCCAGGAAGATTTTTGAAATATTTGTAACAGAACATATGGCAGAAAACCGAGAACCACGTTGATGGTCAGAATGGTAAAAAAATATGCGGATTTGTTTTGAATATCTATGTCACTGGGGGGAAAAAACCCTATTCCATAGAACGACATACATATGATCAATCCAGTGCCAGCGACTATACATGTGCCAAATTTTCCAAACGGGATTTTATAGGAACACACCATGGCGGGATATCGAAATTTTAAGACCATCGCCGACAGAAACATTATCACATACATCAATAGTAAAAACTGTGTGGTTGCAACGGTCAACATTGTGAATGCAGTATTTATTGACTCAGCAAATATGAATAGGATGGATAAGAATGATGAGATAATTGCCTGGGCTAACATTATGTTCGTCGGCATATTATGACGGTTTAGACCATGAAACCACCTTGGTAAATCTCCGTTGTACGTTGTCGCATGGAGTGCCCGGGGGGGGCCTGATACCCACGCACAGAACCACGCAATCGATCCCACTATCATGGAACATGAAAGTAGGGGCATGACCCATGGCATTTTAACTTCCGCAAAGAATGCCGTCAATACCTGCATTGCTCCTCCATTCATTGTAATTTCATTGGCAGGGATCACAATGGCTATGGCCAATGAACCCAATAGGCAAACGGCCAAGATTAGAAAGGAAGATATGAATATGGCCCGTGGATACTTTTCCTGGGGACGATCAACGTCTTGAATATGATTGGCTGACATCTCGAGACCGGCAAAGCCGAGCAAAACTCCGAGAAATAGTGAGACATTGGACGCACTGGACAAATTGGGGACAAGAGAGGCAACTGAAAATTTCATCTGGGACTGCCTGCCGGATATCAACCAAAATATTCCAATTCCAACCATTAGGGCGACGGGAATAAAAGTTCCAACAATACCACCGATTGCACTGATACGTCCAGTCAGAGTGACTCCTCTCAGCGTTAAAAACGTTCCAACCCAAATGACAATAAGTATAATCGAAAGTGTAAATATCCTATTATTTATCAGTTGAGGAAATATTCCATAGGCCATCGTGCTGGCAATAAATGACAGAGCCATCGGGAAACATATAAAGTTATTGGCATTTTGCAACCACACTGCCAAAAAGCCAATACGGGGACCAAAAGCCTGGGAAACCCAACTGTAAATTCCACCGTTTCCCAAACTACCTGAGGCCAACTCGGCAGATACCAATGCACTGGGAATTAAAAAACAAAAAACTGCAATGGAATAGAAAAACAACATGGATAGTCCATAGGGAGCTATGGACGGCAAAGTCCTAACATTGGCAATGGCTGCAAAGTTTATCATTACCAAAGAAAATACTCCTATGCGTTGTTCAGTAGTCATACATTCTT
>JAITET010000040.1 GCA_031281895.1 Puniceicoccales bacterium
TCGAACCCATACACCATAGGTACACGCCCCTCAAGCGTGCGTGTCTACCGATTCCACCACCTGAGCACAATCTTTCTTGCATCAAAAAAGTTTTGCACTTAAAAGCAATAAAAAAACAGTTTTTCACTGTATCAAAGAAACATTTGCATACCAAAAAAGCCCTCGTAAAGGTATAATCTGGGAGATAAAAGTATGATTTGGCGTCCGGTGATAAACCTCATGTTGGCGGTGCTGATGGTTGGCCAGGAAAGCTTGCAACGGTTACCATCGTGGTAAAGCAGTCGGCCGTATGGTGTAAATTTTTGGCGAATTTTTAAAAAAATTGTCTAAATATTGACAAGTTGTGGGAAATTGTTTCTAAGTGTTTTCCCTATGGAAAAATTAAAAAGAACGCGGTCCGTTTATGGTTATGCTGAATTTACTGAAGGACTAGGACTAAAAGTTGAAAATCCTTCTATAAATTCTCCTACAAATCCTCCTATAAACGTAGGTATAGGTTCCGGAAGTGAAAAAGCTGAAGTTCCTCTAGGGAGGCTAGAGGATGGTGTTCCACTTGGAACGCGCTCGGTGAAGGCAGCGGTTTCATTTGCTGCTACCCCTGTTCCCGTTTCACCTGGTGCTCATTTGTGGCGGCTAGCTGCTGATGTCCCACTTGCTACGGAAAAAGACGACGTAAAAGTTGAAAATCCTCCTATAAATCCTCCTACAAATATAGGTATAGGTTCCGGAAGTGAAAAAGCTAAAGTTCCTCTGGGGAAGATAGAGAATGGTGTTCCACTTGGAACACGCTTGGTGAAATTTGCTGCTACCCCTATAGTTGCCGTTTCGCCTGGTGCTCGTTTGTGGAGGCCAGCTGCTGATGTCCCACTTGCTACGGAAAAAGACGACGTAAAAGTTGAAAATCCCCCTATAGCTGTAGGTTCCGGAAGTGAAAAAAGCTAAAGTTTCCCTGACGTCTTGGCTGGAGTTTACGGTGGAGAATACTGCAAATCTGACGGCGGATGAAATTATTCAACTACTGTCCCATAGCGGCACATTTGATTCGAGCAAATTTGGGACTATGCTTTTCTTGCCTGATGGCACTCGAGTAGTTAGGCAAATAGTCAATGGTATACCAGGGGATCGCCTGCTAAAACTTATCGGAAAGGATGCAACATCGGCGGATAGTTTTATGTGTATACTCCTGAATAGAGAGTATTTTGTGAATGACATGGATGAAACTCCGACGGAAGAGGTCATACGGAATAGTGTGCGAAAAGAATGTGAGCCTTTTTCGCTGGATTTCCCGAGGGAAAAAGCTGATAAACTGATAACTTCTGTAGCCCAGATAATGATGGAAACCTATGTCGATGAGAATAAGCGTAGGGAATTCGAAAATAATCTACGAGATGTCGTCGATTTAATTGTTAGCAAATTCCCACCGCCCAACAAAGAAAATCAAACATGCTGGGACAACATATGCAAAGCCATTAAAATTGCAATAGGTGAGTCTCGTAACACAGATGAGGAAGAAAAGTTCGCAGAACTTGAGGGAAGATTTCCCGCATTGAAAGCCGCTATGGGAACAAGGGTTAAAAATTGATACCCATTCCGCCGTAAATTTCTTCATATGGTTTGACAAAACTGTTTGTCTCATTTTACTGTTACCCCACAGGTGAAGAATTCAAAATTTAACCTAGAGTCCTACCAGGAAAAGCGGGTAGATTTAGTTATCATAGCGGGAGAACATTCGGGTGATCAACATGCGGCAGAAATACTAGCAGAAGTAAAAAAAATACGCCCTGATATTAATGTTGTGGCATTTGGGGGAAATGCTCTTAGAAATGCTGGGGCTGATGTAATTCTGGACATGACAAAATTTTCGGTGGTTGGTTTATACGAAGTTTTGCGGAACTTTTTCTTCTTTGCAAAATTGATAAAGCAAGTATTTTTTTGGATCAAAAACAATCATCCCCATGCCGTTTGTCTCATAGATTATCCGGGTTTTAACATTCGGCTGGCCCAAATGCTATTCGAAGGTAAGCTCTCCCAAAAGGCCGGTGGGGACATAAAAATTCTCTACTATATATCACCACAAATTTGGGCGTGGAAACCAAAACGGTGCCATCAAATGGCAAAATTTGTCGATCGAGTGGCAACAATTTTTCCATTTGAAAAAGATTGGTTCAAGAAAACTGACCTGGACGTCAGTTTTGTTGGCCACCCATTTGTGGCGGATTCTTACAAATTAAATGTTACGCATAACCCCGGAGGACCAATTTTGCTACTCCCTGGCAGCAGGTGTCCCGCCGTTAAAAAAATTTTCCCCCTACTGTTAGAAAGTTTCAATGAGATTTTGAAACATAGAAGTGAATGCACGGCAATGGTGGTATACCCCGATGAAACGATACTGGCTATCCTACGAAAAATTTTAAATAGGAGGTTTTCAAAATTGTTAAATAAAATAACATTCGTGCCCGATGGGGATGGCATTGACGCATGTGCCGCCATCATGAGTTCGGGTACCATGTCTTTAAAATGCTGTCTGGGTGGTATTCCCGGTGCCATTGTGTATAAAACCCATCCGCTGACCTATGCCATCGGAAAAATGTTGGTGAATGTAAAATATTTGGGCATTGCAAATATTTTACTAAATCGATGCGTATGGCGGGAATTTATACAATCCCAACTGAAACCAAAGTCTATTGCGAAATATATTTTGCCCTACATTGACGATGGAAAGCTCCAATATCCACTGCGAAATGTTGCAAGGGAGTTGAAAGAAATACTATCCACGGGAAAAGATATATCAGCCGCCCAGTGGTTATTGTCGGCGATTGAATAGGTATTGATCGTATGATTTTGTGGACAAAAAATGTACTTTCAAAACTATACCGCAAGTTCTTTTATCCAAGTGGCATCGTACTGGCTGATGCCAGGGAATATGTGGCAGGGGATGATACTCGTCTCATAAATTGGAATATCACTGCCAAAACCAACGCTTTGTTCGTAAACAATATTTGTGCCGATAGCGGAAATGATATCATTTTTGCACTGGATGTTAGCGAGTCCATAAAGTTTGGAACTAAAAAACAGTCGAAAATTTCATTGGCGATAGATATTTTAAAAAGTCTATCCCAGTTATCGGAAAAAAATAATGACAGGGTGGGTTGTCTTACGTTTTCCAATAAAGTGGAAAAATATTTTCCACCACGGCGCCGTCCGCAATGTTTCCCATACACCATTGACAGAATAGTTCATTCCCCAGAAAAGCTACGGACAGATTTATTGGTTGCCCTAAGATTCCTGAATAAAGTATTAACCAAACGGTCTAGGGTCATTTTAATTTGCGACACGTTTGCTTTGACCGTTGGTAGGAAAGCGATATTAGCCCAGCTACACATCCTGAAATCAAGGCACGATGTGATGATGTTTCCGATGGTGGATAACAACGATATGTTGATGGCACGGATTGGCAGAATTACGATTGAAGATTCGGAAACCGGTGAAATTTTCGAAATTGACACCGATGATATTGAAATGATGGCTAGGATAGCAACCCAATACGCCGCCTACCAAAAATTAATCTTTAGAGATGTGGAAAATGTCGGGATAAAAATTTTCCCAATCAATACCCAAGATTCTACGATGGGACTTCTTTTTAAGCTTTTTAAATAAATTATTTTGTCGTTTTGATTTTTCTGTTGTCTTGGATTGAAGAATTGTGCAAATTGATGGGAGAGACGTAATGAAACATGAGAAAAAAAGTGGTCGCGTTGCTTGGTTAGCGTGGATAGCATCGGCAATTTTCTATCTATACGAATATGCAGTTCGCATTGCTCCTAGCGTAATGGAACATGAATTGGCTGTGGAGTTCTCCGCATCCGCTGCGACAATGGGTGCCGTATTGGGGTCCTATTATTTGGTCTATGCCCCCTTACAATTGTTTGCAGGCCTGCTGTTTGATAAATTTGGGGGTAAAAAAGTGCTTGTCCCTGCTTCCGTTTTAGTATCCGTTGGATGTCTTTGTACTATTATTCCGAGCAGTTCATTAGTTTATGTAACCATGGGAAGGATTTTGGCGGGAGTAGGTTCAAGCTGTGCTTTCATTGGGGTTATGTACCTAGCCGCGGTGTGGTTCCATGAAAATAAATTGGCCTTTTTGTCGGGCTTAACCACATCACTTGGGATCTGTGGAGCTCTTTTGGGTCAGGCTCCGCTATCGGTTTTGATAGATAGGTCCGGATGGAGGATGTCGTTGGTGCTATTGGCGATCATAGGGCTGGTAACGTTTATAATTGTGTACTTGTTTATCCCGCAGACACCTCGTTGGGAAAAGGAAAAACAACAGACTGCAAAATCTGACCGATCTCCGTTGGCACATTTTGTTGCTGGATTAATTTCAGTCTGCCGCAACAAGCAAACATGGGTAATCGGGTTGGTCGCCAGCTGCCTATATATGCCAACCGTCGTATTTGGTGACCTTTGGGGGGTCCAGTACATACGAAGTGCACTGGGTCTACAGAAGGCGGAAGCTGCCAAAGTTGCTAGCATGCTTTACATAGGATGGCTAGTCGGAGGTCCGCTAGTTGGATTATTATCAGACATAATAGGATGTAGAAGAAAACTGTTAGTCCTCGGATGTTTTCTAAGTACGATTTTTTTCTCAGTGGTACTGATATGTCCCATACAATCTCCATTTATCATAGGATTGCTGCTGTTTCTAGCCGGCATATCTTCGAGTCCGCAGGTGATTTGTTTTGTTGCAAGTCTAGAGGCCAATTTGCCGAGTGCGAAGGGTAGTGCAATTGCGGTAATCAATATGATTGTGATGTTTGTTGGAGGAATATTCCAACCAATAGTCGGCTGGCTAATGGGGAGAAATTCCACTTCGGAGTATGCGATATCTCATACCGCTTTTAGAAATGCTCTCCTAACCATGCCAATTTTGACCTTCGTTGGTCTGTTGCTGTCACTTTTTATAAAAAGCGGATTTGATAAAAAAGCATCCTATGAACATAATAACGTGTAATGTTTTGGTGACATTGCTTTTGGTGGCAATGTGTGTGGTTTCTGTTTCTTTTTATTTCAACCATAAAAGGTTGAAGCAGGAAACAAAAAGTTTGAGGTTGGAAATTTCTCAACGCTATGGTAGGTTATCGGAAATGGATGCACTTTTTATTAGGGAAGTACTGGGTGAAGACTTTTCACGGGTATTTTCCTTATCCAAGGTTCTACTTAAGGATCAATATTTTATATTTTGTGACCTGATAACTTCCGATGCAGTAAAAATGATTGCTAACGAAATTGGACGTAATTCATACGATTTTTCCAACATGGATTTTAAAGAGGGAGATGTGGTGATAGACATCGGAGGAAATGTTGGAATGGTTTCCATTTTCCTAGCTAAAAAGTTTCCATTTTTGAAGATTTATGCATTCGAACCGGTAAAAGAGAATTTTGAGAACTTTAAAAGAAATATTAAACTGAATAAAATCCCCGATGGAGTTATTACCGTAGAAAATTTAGCAGTCACCAAAGATGCAAGAACCGTTAATTTGAATGTCAATATGGCAAATACAGGAGGATCAAACCTGTGTGTGGTGAAAGAGATTGGCAGTTTTCAAAGCAATGATGTGAAGTCCGTTACGCTGGAAGATATATTTGAAAAATTTGCCCTGAAGTCCTGTAAGCTATTAAAAATAGACTGTGAGGGATCAGAATATGAAATTTTATACAATACCGATAAAGATATTTTGAAAAAATGCGAACACATGAGGGGAGAGTTCCATGAAGATAGATATATCAGAGAACAAGGATACTCCATTGCCGCATTGGAGCAATATTGCAAGGCAATAGTAGATGAAGTACTCGTAGAATATTGTGGGGAACGCTAGAATATTATGGGAAAATTTCCAAACAATAGGAAATCCAGGAAATAATTTTTATCGGGCCATGGTTTCTCACGGTAAATCCTAGCGAGGGCTATCCCATTGTTGATAAAATTTTGCGTAGCTCATCTCGTTTGATGGTGTTTTCCCGTAACATTCTTTTGGTTCCCTCAATAATATGTGCAGGAGCACGGCTGAAAAATTCCTTATTTGATAATTGTATTTCGTTTAATCTTATCAGTTTGGAAAGTTTTTCAATTTCCCAGGTAAGTTTCTTTTTTTCCTCAACGGAATTAATCCTTTCCACATGGAGATAAACTGTCCCTAGGGGTGTTTGAACGGATGAAAATTGAAGAATTTCACTGGTAAAATCTATTTTTTCCATGCCAACAAGCTTTTGTAATTTAGGGATATAACCATCTAAAACCCTCCTTGCTGTTTCATTTTTTGGACAAATCAACAGAGACGTACGCTCTTTTAACTCCTGGGATTGTGAAATTAATCGCCGGGATAGATTTAAAAACTCTTTGAGTTTGGCAACCACGTCGGTGGAAGTTTCATCCAAGCCAAGAATGCTAAATGCCAACCGTAGATCCTTCGACGTTTCACAGTAAACGTTTTGCATACTGTGTTGGTCAGATTCGCCCATATTCCATAGTTCATCGGTAATAAATGGAATAAATGGGTTTAAAAGAAGTAGCAACTGTCGCATGACGATGTCATGGACCGCTGATACCGTCTTATTTCCTCCTTTTAATCTGGCTTTGGAAGCTTCGACATACCAACTACAATATTCATTCCAAAAAAATGAACTTATGGAATTTACGGCAGCATTGATTTCAAAGCGTTCCACTTGTTCCTCGAATGTGCTGCAAAATTTTATCAAATTTAACAAAATCGCATGATCATCTATGTCCAGGTCTTTAACTGAAATTCCTGCAACTATGTTGGCCAAGGATATTTTAGTGTATGGTCGATACGTACGATTTATCCGGCTGAAGCGAAATGCGTTCCATAATTTGTTGCAAAAATTTCTCCCAAGTTTCAAATTGTCCTCGTTGAAAATCAAATCCTGGCCGCTGACAGCACTTAATAAAATTCCAAATCGCAAGCCATCGGCACCGTATTTGGCGATCAGGTCCAATGGTTCCGGTGAATTCCCCAGGCTTTTGGACATTTTACGCCCAATTTTATCCCGTATAATCCCTGTAAAATATACACTTTTAAAAGGAATGCGTTCCTTGATCTCTTCGCTATTCAGGGATTTTTTCTTGGGGCCAATGAATTCCAGGCCGGCGATGATCATTCGGGCAACCCAAAAGAATATGATATCGGGACCAGTTACTAGAATACTAGTTGGATAAAAATATTGGAAATGTTCTTTGCCCATTTTTTCTCGATCTGGCCATCCGAAAACGCCAAATGGCCATATCCATGATGATGCCCAGGTATCCAAAACATCTTCGTCCTGTTCCCAGTTTTCAACGTCCGATGGGCCATCAACGGAAACATGCCAATTGTTGCTGTCACTACGGGCGGAATTCTTTTTGTACCAAACAGGAATACGATGGCCCCACCAAAGTTGGCGACTAATGCACCAATCTTGGATGTTATCCAACCAGTGTAAATAGGTTTTCTCCCAATGTTTTGGATAGAATTTTATAAATCCTTCCGAAACCGCACGTTTCGCCTCATCAATCTTTGGATATTTTAAAAACCACTGTTCGGAAAGTCTTGGTTCAATGGGCACGTCTCCCCGTTCGGAAAATCCAATGTTATTTTCATATTCCTCTATTTTTGTCAATGTGCCAATCGCTTGCAATTTTTCCACCGTTTTTTCACGGGCAGTAAATCTATCCAAACCAGCGAATTCACGACCGGCTAGAGCATTTAAAGTTCCATCGGCATTTAAAATATCAATTATTGGTAAATTGTGCCGTTGGCCAATTGCTAGGTCGACAGAATCATGGGCAGGTGTAATTTTCAAAGCTCCGGTTCCAAAATCTCGAACGACGGCATCATCCGCAATGATTGGAATTTCTGCCTCATTCAATGGGCGCTTGCAGTGCAATCCGACCAAGTTTTTATAGCGTTCATCTCCCGGATTAACGGCAACTGCCACATCTCCCATGATTGTTTCCGGGCGTGTGGTAGAAATTTCAATGAACGCCCCTGGACGTTCCATAATTTCATAGCGAACATAATACAACTTACTTTTTTGTGGTTTCATGATGACTTCTTCATCACTTAGAGCCGTTAGTGTTTTAGGGCACCAGTTTACCATCCGTTTTCCCCGGTAAATATATCCGCGTTCATATAGTTCAACGAAGGCTGTCAATACCCCCCGACTGTAACTTGCATCAAGAGTATAAACTTGGTTTTTGAAATCGCAGGAAACGCCAAAGCTTTTCAGTTGTGACAAAATGATTCCACCATGCTTATCACGCCAAGCTTTGGCGTGCTCTAAAAACTTATCACGTCCGATTTCTCTAGGAGAGATAGCCTTTTCTATCAATTCCTTTTCAACTTTTATTTGCAGGGAAATTCCTGCATGGTCTGTGCCAGGAATCCAGGTGGCACATTTGTTACAATGTCTAGCTTGCCGTACGAATACATCCTGTAGAGTTTGATTGAGCAAATGGCCCATGTGTAGCACTCCCGTCACATTCGGCGGAGGCATCAAAATACAAAATGACTCCTTCGTATCATCCACTGTTTTGTCAAAGCAGCAATCATTCAACCATTTGGATGTCCATTTCTCTTCCACTTGCTCAGGAACAAAAACCTTATCTAATACTTCCATTGGCCCGATAGGAAAGATTTTTTAGTAGAAAAGTCGAGTGTGAATATCCCTCTTTTATCTCCCTTTTCCAAGACCACGAACCGTAAAAATCACGCGAATCTCAAAATAAAAAAGAGAAAAGGAAAGGAAAAATCTTAGGGAAGATGGATGAACAAAACAACCCTAAGACTAACAAGGCTTTTTGTGACCGTAGACGATCTTTGCAAGAAAAAAAAGATAGAACAAAAGGAAAGGAGAGGACGGAAAGGTGGGTTATGGGTGAGTGAAATTTTGGCCA
>JAITET010000036.1 GCA_031281895.1 Puniceicoccales bacterium
ATAGGAGACTATGACGTCGACGGCATTACCAGCATAACACTCCTAACCAACGTGCTGAAAAATTTTGGCATAGTTCCTGATTTTTTCGTACCTAACCGTGCCTATGAAGGGTATGGCCTATCCAGCGAAATTATAGAACGTATTCTTTCGGGGAAGAAATATGATACGGTCATAGCCCTCGACTGCGGTACAAATTCTGCCGAAGAAGTAAAATTTCTTCAAAAACACGGTGTCGAAGTTTTAATCGTTGACCATCACCAAGCAAAATTGTTGCCGATTGCCAAATGTTGCATCGTCAACCCCCACATAGATGACGGCAAAGAAAATGACAAGTATAAGGTGCTATGTTCGGTGGGGTTAGTTTTTAAGCTGTGCCATGCTCTGTTAAAAGTTCTGAGAAAAGCAAATGATCAGCGGGTATTCAATTACTCATTAAGGCATGACCTCGATCTTGTAACCCTTGGGACCATCGCTGATATGGCACAATTGATCCATGAGAATAGAATTTTTTGTAAATTTGGCCTAAAAATTCTCAGCGGAAAATATCGTCGTCCGGGGATTGAAGCACTATGTAAATCTGCTGATATTCCGATCGATGCCAATATCGGCCAACATGATGTTTCTTTCAAGCTGTGTCCACGGTTAAATGCTTGTGGACGAATTACCGACGCCGTTCTACCCATTGGTATGATGCTGAGCAATAGCTTCGATGAAGCCATGACCTATGCCTATGAACTCGATGAAACAAACAAAGAACGTCAATTAATTGAGAAAGAAATAACCGAGCAAGCGGAAGAAATACTCAGAAATAATTACATCGATGATGACGGAATTGTTCTATATGACCCGAAGTGGCATTCCGGTGTTGTAGGAATCGTCAGTGGGAAGTGTGCAAGGGATTACGCCAAACCATGCGTTGTTTTAGGCTACGAGCGTGATTTGGCAAAGGGGTCAGGTAGGAGCATGCATGGAGTAAATTTGATCGACATTTTGAATGATTGTTCGGAATGTTTGGAAACATGGGGTGGTCATCCCTATGCCGTTGGGATATCTATTCGCCCGGAAAACATCAATGCTTTTAGGAAAAAATTCAACGAGTCCGTGAAAAAACATTCGACCGGCAGGCCCGAACATGAAAAGATAGAGTATTCCCATGAATTGACATTGGAAGAAATCGATAATAATTTCATGGAAGAATTGGAAACATTGCAGCCATTTGGGCAAAAAAATCCGGAACCTATTTTTTTACTAAAAAATATTACAATCCATAATCTCCCAGAAACATTTGGCGTGCACAAGAATCATATAAAATTCTGGCTAACCGATAGGCATTCGAAGCGAATTCTCACCATTGGTTGGAATGGTGCCCATAACATTCCTCCCATACGTGTGTCCTTGGACTTACTCATAACGGCTACCCGGGAAACCTGGCATAAAATCAATTCTCTGCGGCTGAACATGGTTGATTGGAGAACTGCTATCCTAAGATAATATTCGGTTCGGTTTCCAGGGACCATTATTTAGCAATTGGTGTGCAATATTAAAAATCTCCTTGCAAAAATTTGTTTCGCATGACATATATCATATCCATGTCGGGACTTTCGGAAAATCAATCTTTCATGGTATTGAACGCATTGCCTCACATTGGACCATGCACCGCTAAGAAATTATTGGTACATTTTCGCGGAGATGTCCGACGAATTTTTTCCGCTACAAATGATCAACTCCAGACAGTTTCTGGCATTGACCATCAGGTCATTGATTGTATACGGAATTATTCCAAATATTTCGACTTGCAGCATGAAGAAAAAAACCTATCAGCATTGCGGGGTCGCTTTTTACATATTAACCATAACGATTACCCGATACTATTAAAAGAAATCCACGACGCACCCATAGGGCTTTATGCCATTGGAGAAATCGACAATGGAGCAAGAAATATAGCAATCGTAGGCTCGAGGACAAACACTCTATATGGTCTCGAAACGGCAAGAATGCTAGCAATGGAATTGGCAAGACGAAAATTTTGCATAGTTAGTGGAATGGCCCGCGGGATTGATACGGCAGCACACGAAGGCGCACTGGCTGCCAATGGGAAAACCATCGCGATTCTAGGGAATGGAATCGATGTAATTTATCCCTCCACAAATGCCACCCTATACAAAAGAATAGCGGAAAAGGGAGCAATTATATCCGAATTCACATTGGGCAGGCATGCCGATAAACAAACATTTCCCATACGCAATCGCCTAATTGCAGGGTTATGCCATGCGGTGATCATTGTGGAGTCCGATAAATTCGGTGGTAGCATGATAACTGCAAAATTTGCAACCGAATACGGCAGGCATGTGTTCGCGGTTCCCGGGAGAATTGACCAACCATCCTGTTCCGGTTGCCTAGCTCTCATCAAAGAAGGGGCTACCATGTTAACATGTGTCGATGATATTTTTGAAGACTTGCCTTACCTTGATGATTCGCCAAAGCAAGCCGCATTATCACTTTCATCACCTGAAAATGAAAGCTTAAACGCCCCGATGCCACAAATTTCATGCCCCATGGAGAGAAAGATTTATGAAATTTTACTGCGAGAAAAGTCCGTTCCAATAGATACGGTAATAACCCTTTCCGAATTGCCAGCGAATAGGGTAATGCACACGCTACAAATGCTAGAAATCCGGGGATTGGCGTTCAAACGATACGATGGAATGTTTGAGATTTCCAAAAACATCAGGAGACAGTAATACCTTCCAATTTCTCTATCTTTGTCGATTTGATTAGAATTTGATTAGATAGTGAACTCAAATTATTAGATCAGTACCAACTGGGTAGAATATGTTCTTTTATTCGCTAGTGTTAGAATAAAGACATATGGCGGGATAGACGGGGCTCGAACCCGCGACCTCCAACGTGACAGGCTGGCGTTCTAAACCAACTGAACTACTACCCCACTAATGGTTTTACCGACACTAACATCGGCACTGTCAGCAAGCTACTATCGACGATTGACCTGTCAATATCAAATGTTGTGATTTTCAAACCTGTAGGCTCAAGAAATTCCCAGGAGCGAAGGTTATTTACCGTTCTTTTTCAAAACGTCTATCTTTTTCAATAAATTCAAGGTCAACGGTACAACCTGTAAAATCGAAATGCTTTCGCAGTGTATTTAGTAAATACTTTTTGTAGCTATCATTTAGTAGGGATGTTCGATTGCAAAAACATTTGAATACGAATGGCATATTGCTGATTTGTACGGCATAGTATACGCGAAATAGGCGACCGCTGGAAGTGGATGGAGGACGTTTGTCAAAGGCTTTTTGAATCACACGATTCAGCTCGCCGGTTCCGATTTTGCGATTCATTCTCCCATATAATTTTTCGGCAAGCGGTAACAGACCGTCGATCCCATAGCCTCTTTTTGCGGAAACGAAAGCGACTTCCACGTCCGGAAAGGAACGTAATTCTTTCCTAGCGGCTTGCAAAAATGATTCTTTAAACTCTTCGATGGAATTAAATTTTTCCAAGTCACCACTGCGGCAACGTTTCTGTGCAATATCCCATTTGTTGACGACTAAAATTAAACCTTTTCCCGCTTCGATGACTTCGTTTGCTAGCTTTTTATCGAGTTTTGTTATTCCGCTTTCGGCATCTATTACCAGGAATATTATGTCACAACTGATTATCCCATCGTGCGTACGCAGGGATGCAAAATAATCGAGGGATGTGGTGATTCTGTTTTGCGGCCGCGAACCGGCAGTATCGAGCAATTCAAAATCTCTATCTTTCCCAAATATGTCACGTTTTGGCAATTTTATGCCGACGGCCTCCCGTGTTGTTCCGGGAATATCGCTCACTATCATGCGCTGTTCTTCTAGCAGTGCATTTACCAGGGATGATTTTCCAACGTTTGGGCGACCGATAAAAGCTAGTTTTATGGGACTATACGTTGTTTCCATACATTCAAGCTCTGACGAAAATACCATCGTCTTCGAAGCTATTAGTTGCCTTATTTCTTCTTCTCCAATGCCGTGTTCTGCGGAGGCGGCTATGGGATTGCCAAACCCAAAAGATTTAAAAATATCAGACAAATGGAACTTTTCATGGCAGTCGATTTTGTTGGCAATAACTATAACATTTGCACCACTTTTCCTCAACATCTCAGCAATATCATAGTCCATGGGCATAATTCCTTCGGTTGCATCTACCACGAAAAGTACCAGATCTGCGGCCGCGATTGCTAAACCAACCTGTTCATCAACCGCGGATGTTATTTCTTTGATGCTGTCGTCCCCTGATAATCCAAGCCCTCCCGTATCCATTAAAACAATATTTTTCCCAATTTCACGGGTGATGATATCACGGGTGACTCCGGCCATATCATGTACAATCGATATACGTTTGTGGGCTAATCTGTTAAATAATCGACTTTTCCCCACATTCGGACGTCCGACGATCACGATATTGTAGAATATTTTCATGGGAATGTTCTGTAAATGGCCCATGAAAATTTTACAAGCTTAAATGACGGCTCCCGAGGTAAAAATCTATTCCATATTGGTCAGAAATGCTATCTTTCGCTATTTATCTTTTCCTCTAGTCGCATGGATTACGATTTGTCGAGAATTTGGCATGTTTATCATTTTTCTATATTTTGCAACGGTTCTGCGAGCAATATAAATGTTATATCGTCCTAGGATTTCTGCGATTTTCGCATCCGTAGTGCGTGTCTTCTTCGATTTTATTATTTCACGCATTCTTTCCAAAATTGCACCTTGCGAAACGGATTCCGTACCACCGGTATCAAAAAATTTTGACATTTCAAAAATGCCATGGGGAGTATGGACATATTTCCCATGGACGGCACGGCTGATCGTCGAAATGTGTAAATTTGTCTGTTTCGCGACATCGATCAGCCGCAGAGCCTTCATAAATTTTGGGCCCCGTTCAAAAAAGTCAATCTGACGTTCAAGGATCACTTTTGCAATGCCCATCAGCGTTGTTTGTCTCCTATCTACTGCTTCGTAGAGTTGTTTCCCATGTTGTGCCTGCTTTTTTAAATATCGCCAGGTTTCCGAAGTTTTTTCGCAATCACCGCTTACCATTTTTTTGTATAACTCGCTAAACCTTAGGAGAGGGATGTGGTCCGCATTGAAATTTATCACCCATTCACCATCAAGCTTGCAAATTTTCAAATCTGGAACTATGGTAATATTTCGCTCGTTTGAGAATCCACTGATGGGAGAAAAATTTAATCGAGTAATTATTTTCCCCGCCCTAGCTATCTTTTCCCGTGAGACATGCAACTTCTTGCCAAGAAAATCTATTTTCCCTCTTTGTAATTCGTCAAAGTATTCTCGCACCAGGGTCTTTGCCAATCCTATATGCTCACCGGAAGTAATTTGATCCAGTTGCAGTAGCAGGCATTCCTGTAAATTTTTAGCTCCAATGCCGTGGGGGTGCAACAGTTTCAATTCATCGTAGACCCATTTGACCCGGTCAATGTTGACGGACAAGGAATTTGCTATGTCCTGCAAATCACCGTCGAAAAATCCTCTTTCAGTTATGAATTCTAAAAGTTTTAGTAGAATTGCTTTTTCTCCTTCTTCCCACTCCGGTACCTGTTGCAACAGGTGATCCTCTAGGGAAACAGTTTCTTCAATATTTTCTAAAAACTCCTGATGGGAATCACTTTTTTCTTTGGAAAAAGTCCACCCATCCCGTCGCCGGTCATCAATTTCTATGGTTGGATTTTTTTTACATTCTTTTTTTATCAACTCCCATAGGTCGGCGGTCGGCATTTGCAAAATTTCCAAGGATTGGCGCATGGCCGGTGATAATTTCTGTATTTGTTTTTGATCCTGTGATAATGAAATATCCAAAGCAAATCCTTACTTTAGCGCAAAAAACTTTTCGGTATTTTTATAGGTCAAATTGCAGAAATAATTTTCCGACATATCCAACATTTTTGCTGCGAATCTGGCAGTGTCTCGAATAAAAGCCGGCTCATTGCGTTTTGGCCTATGGGGCTCCGGTGTCAAATACGGACAGTCCGTTTCGACGAGAAGCTTGTCCAGATTAGCAACCTTTAGTGGTTCCACCTGTTCTTTTCTAAATGTTAGTGTCCCAGCAAATGAAACAAATGCCCCAAAGCTTTTCAATTTTTCCATCTCAGAAACCCCATATCCATAGCAATGGAATAGAATCTTACTCCCCACTATGCCTGAATCTATCAAGATATTAAAAGTATCGTCGAAGGCTTGGCGCGAATGGATTACCACGGGCAAGTCATTGGCCTTTGCCAGCTCCAATTGTTTTGCAAATATGAGTTTTTGAAATTCGATAATTTCATCCTTCGCTTGCTGTTCTTTTGGCAGGCGATGGTAATCCAGTCCAATCTCACCAATCGCTACCGGTTTAATTTCTTTTTCCAAAAAGATTGGCAATTGGTCCAATTCCTTCTCATTTTCAGCCACCAACGGATGTAACCCGACCGTATAGGAAATGTGCCCGTGGTTCCGTACAAATTCTGCGTAGAATTCCCAATCCTTTGGTTGTGTCCCAACGGCTACCATTTTGGTAACCAATGCATGCGCAGCATTGGTCAAAACCTCTTCTATCTTCCCCTCATGAAAGAAATCGTCGAGATGGCAGTGGCTGTCAATTATTTCCATTGGATATAATCCAATAACTTTGGGACCTATTGTCAATATGCCATGCGATGTTTCCCCTCTCCTCCCTTGGGATAAATTTCACATGACAACGACAAATGTCGTATTTTTTAATCTTCCTATCCCAGACCGGAGCGATCTCGCCCACCACAAACACACCGGATTCTTAACACTCCAGAACCTTGACCTAAAAGGGGAACGATAGGGAACTTAGATCCTACGATTTTGACTCTCCGATGGTAATTTCAACTCTCTATCCAGGTGGGATCATTTTGCATAGCTTCCACATCCTCTGGGGTTAGCTTTTTTATATCAAATGCCCTCCCTTCCTGATGTTCTAGTTCACTGTCATAGGCTTCATATTCGGTTTCGCCTTTTGCGACGACCGATGGATACCTAACGGTCACCATACGTCTTGGCCCTTTCTGAAAGACATGGACTTCAATACCTGCATTTCTAAGCTTGATCACACGATCATCATCCGGTACGAAAGTAATTCTAGCTTTAGTACTTATTATCCGAGTTCGATCGTTTTGCCAGGTTGGATCGCCTTGCAGAGTTTCCACATCTCTTTGTGTTAGTGTTCTAGGAGTGAACATCCCCTGAGCTTCTAGTTCACTGTCGTAGGTGTCGTATACGGTTTTGCCGTCTATGACACATGGAAACTTAATGGCTACTATACGTCTTGGCCCTTTCTGAAAGACTTGGACCTCAAAACCTTCATTTCTAAGGTAGGCCACCTGCTTGTCACTCGGTACGACACTGTGTACGGCACTACTCTCGGTATCTACATTCATAATTTACCTTTCGAATAATTTTAAATATGTTGAACGCGAATCTCAAAATAAAAAAGGGAAAAGTAAAGAAAAAATCTTAGGGAACAAGGCTTTTTGTGACCATAGACGATCTTTGCAAGAAAAAAAAGATAGAACAAAAGGAAAGGAGAGGACGGAAAGGTGGAGTGAAATTTTGGCCATACAGATATGGTTCAACCTAAGT
>JAITET010000046.1 GCA_031281895.1 Puniceicoccales bacterium
AAAGATCGTCTATGGCCACAAAAAGCCTTGTCAGTCTTAGGGTTGTTTTTTCATCCATCTTCCCTAGAATTTTTTCTCTTTTTTCTCTTTTTTTCTCTTTTGTTTTGAGTTTCGCGTAAGGCAGTATACATTTCACTATGCAATTGTCAATTTTTAAACATGCTTTGGATCAAGGTTCAATTTTCTTCCATTCTCCTAAAAGTTTATAATCCCATGGGGATGGCTTTTTTTGAGGATTAATGCCAGATTGTAGCCAAATTTCGGCTTGCCATGAAAAATTTTTATCATTTTTCTAATGGCATGGGCAAAGCCTTTTCAAATACCAAAGTAGCGAGAAAAACATTCTTCTTTGACAATTGGCGGTGTCTCTGTTCCGGATTCATGGATTCTTTGACCGAAAGTCTTGCTTTAGTTATTATCCTTCGGATATTTCAAGCTCCAAATTGGATAAAATCTCTCTTATTTGCCTCAAATTTTATGGGAAATTTCTTTACCGTCCTGACTCAATCCTTGGCAGCACGGCAAAAACGATATGGGACCATGGATTTTAGCACAATATATTGGTTCATCGTTTCACTCTTGGTCTTTGCTTCGACCTGGGCAACATCGGTTATATCATTTTCGCTCCTAATATCATCTGCCATAATTTTTTCCAAACAACCGATTCCTCTTATGGAAGATGTCTACGGCCAAAATTATTCACCGCAGGAACGGGGTAGTCGGCTAGCCATTACGCTTAACCTATTACTATTATCCACCATAATTTTTGGACAAATGGGAGGAAAATTGATGGATTTAAATTTGCAAAACTACAAACTAATACTTCTCTTTGTGTCAATGGCGGCAATGGGAACGGCCCTGTCATTTTCCAAAATTCCTTCCAGGATACTTCCCTCGAAAGGGGAAAAATCGATGGCTTCCTCTATTAAAATAATTTTTACGGACAAACAATTTGGCATGGCTCTTCTTTGGTGGTCGCTATCAGGGATTGGTGTACAAATGATGGGCCCTCTGAAGGCGGAATACCTAATTGATAATACCTGCGGTATGGGTGCTTCAAATATGTTTACGGTCCTCATATCCATAACTATTCCCATGGGATTTAGAATTTTGAGCACCTTTGTCTGTGGTCAAATTTTCCACCGGTTCAATTTTATTGCCATAAAACTAGTGGTTAACCTGTTTTTAATGGCCAGCGTCTTGCTGTTTTTCAATACAAAGGCAAAAATTTTAGTTGCCCTTGCATCCGCTTGTGCTGGTATTGCCCGCGGTGGAGGTGAAATAATTTGGTGCCTATGGGTCACTAAAATTGTACCAAAGGAAAAATTTAGCCTGTACATGGGCCTCAACGTTGCTGTTACGGGATTAAGGGGGCTACTATCGCCCTTCATAGGATATGGTATTCGCCAATATCTGTCATTGGCTCAAATGAGCTACTTTTCGGCCACGCTCGTATTAATTTCATCCTTTGGTTTCCTTTCATTGATCAAACATCCACGTTTTGGTACGACATCGACCGCAGAGTAGTTGGACGATAAACTTCCGAAAAACGGTGACGACAATGGGCCCTCTCGGAATAAATTACCAAAAACTATGGCAAAAAATAAACGTTTTATTAAAAATAATATTGATTAATCTAAAAATATGTAAATAAATGGTACTTTGGGAGGGTTTTAAAAGGTTTAAAATTATGAGCGACACTGACACAATGCCGGAATTTGGCAAGATAAGAAAATTCTTTTTTCCAATCTATGGGTTCGAAGTGAAAAAAGCACTACCAATGGGGTTGATGTTTTTTTTCATCCTGTTCAATTATACATGTCTAAGAAACATGAAAGATGCTATGGTGGTCACAGCACCTAATTCGGGAGCGGAAGTTATTCCCTTTTTGAAAGCATTTTTAGTCATGCCTAGCGCGGTACTATTTACGCTGCTTTATGCCAAGGGGAGTGATGTGATGAGTTGTGAAAATTTATTCTATGTGACCATTGGATTTTTTATACTATTTTTTGGAATTTTCGGATTTGTAATCTATCCTAATTTGAGTTTTTTTCACCCGGCAGCAGCCACTGTTGCACGTTGGCAAAGCAATTATAGCGAATCCGTGCGTTGGCCATTGGCAATAGTGGGAAATTGGTCATTTGCACTGTTCTTTGTGATGTCAGAGCTATGGGGAAGTGCAACACTGTCTCTATTGTTTTGGCAATTTGCTAATCAAATATGTAAAACTTCGGAAGCTAAAAGATTTTATGCATTTTTCGGATTACTTGCCCAATTTTCACTATTACTAGCTGGAGAAGTTGCCGATTACTTTTCCAAAGTTTCTCGCAGTGCTCCCAAAGGGACTGATCCTTGGGCACTTTCTCTACGATGGCTAATGGGGATAGTAATAGTGTCCGGTATTATTCTCATGGTAATTCACCGTTGGATTTATAAATATGTATTAACCGACAAACGGTTTTACGACAAGCCGGAACTTCCAGGAGCGAAAAAGAAAAAAGCTAAGATGGGATTTTGGCAAAGCATGAAGTTTATGATAACTTCTCCATATCTAATTTTAATAATTGCGTTGGTAATTTGCTATGGAATTGGTGTCAATGTCATTGAGGGACTGTGGAAAGGGCAAGCAAAATTGTTGTATCCCAATGCCAATGCGTTTAATGCCTTCATGGGGCGTTATTCATTCTATACGGGAATAACATCAATGATTGTAATGATCATCGGCGGAAATATTTTGCGCAAATTTAGTTGGTTTACGGCTGCCGCTATTACACCGATATTAACTTTGATCACCGGTAGCATATTTTTTTCCTTCATAATATGGAGAAATGACTTTGCAAATATACTGGCTCAGATCGGAACAAATCCCATAACAGTAGCAGTTCTTATCGGATCTATAATATTGATTTTATCAAAGGCAACCAAGTATGCTCTCTTCGATCTAACAAAGGAAATGGCCTATATTCCACTCGATGATGAAATGAAAGTAAAGGGTAAAGTTGTGGTCGAAGTTATCGGTGGACGGTTGGGCAAAGCAAGTGGAGCATGGTTACAATCTGGATTATTGATGATCTTTGGGTTAAACATACTTAGCCATGGGAAAAAAGTTGAATTGATAAACCTGGCACCCTACCTGTTTGGGATACTGATTACGATTTGCCTAGTGTGGGTACTCGCAGTACGAGCACTTAGTAAAAAAATTGCAGCGGTAACAGCCGCAACTTCCAAACAAGCAGTAAGCGAGTAGCTAATGATCAGTTTTATGCGGACCTGTCCTCGGCATATTGCCGAGGACTTTTGGTTAAAATTTGGTTATAAAAAAGATAACTCAATTTTTGCTCGCAAATTTTAGAAAATTTACCATATAGCGTGGCTAGGAAGGTTTCATAAAAATCCTTGCAAATATATGCCACTAAACACAATAGTAACATCTTTGCTGCAACCGATTGAAACGGTTGCTTTACCAATAAAATCAAAATTGAAAAAACTTTCCGACATTCGGGCTGTAGTTTTTGATGTTTATGGTACGCTGTTTATAACCAAATCTACCCATAGTTCTTTGTCAGAGTCAGGAATACAATCCGATGAAACCATCATAGAGGCCTTGGAGGAGTCTGATTTCGATGTATTTGAACACGATATAAATTTGAGCAATTTATACATGGAGCATGTGCGGGCACACTATGATATTCGCCGGGCTGAGGGAATAGCATATCCTGAAATTAATATCTGTGATGTTTGGCAAGATTTTCTAAATGAATTATTCATTGGCGGCATCATCGATGGGGATTTGACAGAACGTTCAATCCGTCGAGTAATAATGTGCTATGAATGTAAGGTTAACCCGGTATGGCCGGCGAAAAAATCCCTAGAATTTATAAGAAATCTACAGGACAATGACATATATGCCGGAATAATTGCAACCGGTCAATTTTATACGCCAAAAATAATGGAAATATTATACCAAAACAGCCTTGAAACTCTTGGATTCAGGCAATCCCTTTGCCTATGGTCCTATGAATATAAGCACAGGAAACCATCTCCGCTATTATTTGACATGTGTAAAGAAAGGTTGCAAGACCTCGGCATAGACCCACAGGAGACCATGTACATCGGCAATGACATGCTCAATGACATAGTACCGGCCCGTAAAGTCGGCTTCAAAACGGCCTTATTTACAGGGAATGCCAATTCCGCACGTCTACATGAAGATGTTGCAGAATGCGTAAAAACAAAACCAACCATTATTTTTAACAGTTTTGATCAATTGGCTAACTGTATTTTTTAACAAAGGATATGGTCTTTTCTTAGTCCTATGTATGTATTTTTCTAGAAAAGAACCCCTGTTAGGTTTCTATATCTTTGATGGGACACTATGCCCTTCCAATGTATGAACCATCATCGGAACTGACACGGATGATTTCGCCCGGTTTGATAAATAGCGGTACTTGAACGACTAGTCCTGTTTCTGTCGTGGCAGGTTTTTGTACGCTTGAAGCGGTGTCGCCACGAACACCATCGGGAGCATCCACCACCTTCATCGTAATTGAGGCCGGAAGCACAATTTCCACGGGTTTATCGTTTACACAGGCAATGTCATATGGTTTGCCAATGGCCAGAAATTTTTTTTTACTTTCGACCAATTCGTTTGGCAAACAAATATCTTCGTAGGTTTCCGGATCTAAAAAATGATGGCCCATGTCATCAACATAGGAATATTCCAATGTTATCGTACTTGTTGTTAAAAATGTTACATTATCGGAAGAAAGAAATTTAACGGCCGTGGAGGCACCCGTATTTAAATTTCGCATGACCACCTGGACAAATCCCGCCTGCCTCCCCTGCGTCCCATATTGAACTTCCACGACAGAATGTGGAACACCGTTATAATCTATTACTTTCCCCTTTCGAATATCGGTTGGATTAGCCATGGTAAATTTCCTGTATTTTGTGGCAGAAAAATCAAGCTTTTTGGAAAGTTTTTGAACTTGTAGAGGACACATGTCCAAAAAACCACTTCTATTTTGCTTCCCACTCTATGCCGATCCACGATAAAGCACGGGCACCGCCGTTGACCGCTTCCGAAATTTTCGATGTTTTTTCGCCCGTATAATAGTTTACGAGCATGTTTGCTTCATCTGTCAGGTTGGGATAAAACTCAGCGTGGCCATCCAGAAAAACGATAATGCCTCCATTTTCCCCGTAAATTCCTCCATTATCTCCTTTCGCGGAACGCCATTTGCCGGTTTTGTGATCAAGACCTCTGGTATAGGCAATTGGAGTAGTGGCAGCAGGAGATCGACTGGCAATACCAGAAATTACAACGACACTCAACGGAAAATTCTCAAAATCTGGATTGATTCTCCATTGACCGTTTTTTCTAATACCGACGGTTTTTGGAATTACCCGGTGGTTTGACTCAACCAAATAGTCATCATTGAAAATGAAAATGGAGGCGGTATTTAATTCTTCATGTTTTGAAAGTACTCCGGCCCACTCCGCCGCATTCTTGCAATTATTCAGTTCCCTAAAGCGATCTTTCAATGAAAAGCTGACGTAGGCCGTTGCGAGCTGTTGCAAATTTTTTAGTGCTTTTAGTTTCTTTGCATCGTTTATCGCATTTCCTACCATTGGCATCAATATGGCAGACAGTATCACAATTACCGAGACTACGGTCAATAACTCTATCAGGCTAAACCCCTTGTTCCTTTTATCCCAGCACACAGCGTATCAAATGTATAAATTCCATTGTTTCTGTAAAGATAATCTCCACAGTTTTTCATTGTATCCATGATTGCTTATCGTATTTCTAATCTCGGATAGCAAGAAAAGTGAACATTTTTGTGACAGGGACGGGTACCGATGTCGGGAAAACAACCGTAGCAGCTTGGATATGTCAACAAGTTGGGGTTGCCTACTGGAAACCAATTCAAACAGGAAACATGTGGGATAGCGAAACCGTAAAAATCCTTTCCCCGGACACAAAAATCATCGAAGAAGTCTATAGGTTAAATGCTCCATTGTCTCCCTACGACGCCGCAAAAATTGATAACATTTTCATCGACGAAAAATTGCTCATCAAACGATGGATAGATAATACGGTTATCGAAGGTGCCGGTGGTATTTTAGTACCCATCAAAATTGGTTTTCATATGGTAGATCTGCCAAAACTTTATAATGCCAAAACCATTGTGGTGGCTAGATCAAAGCTGGGAGTGATCAATCATATACTAATGACGATTGAGACCTTAAAAATTAGGAACATTGACATCCTAGGAATAGTTATAAATGGGCAAATGGAGGAAAATATCAAACAAACAATCGAGCTATTTTCAGGGTCAAAAATACTTGCCCATATTCCCCATAGCAACGATTTAAATGGGATGTTGCGATCCATGCGTGTTCCATCTGAAATTAGAAAGGTATTTAGGTGATTTGGAGACCATTTACACAGGAAAAAACAACGGTTCCAGCGATCAAAATAGTTCGTGGAGAAGGGATTTATTTATTTTCTGAAACCGGAAGGAAATATATGGATATGATATCCAGCTGGTGGGTAAATATCCATGGCCATGGAAATGGGGAAATTGCTGAAGCAATCCATTCCCAGGCAAAAACACTGGAGCATGTCATATTTACTAAATTTTCCCACGATCCAGCGGAAATGTTGGTGGAGAATTTGAAAAAATTGTTTCCACCGAACCTGTCGAAATTTTTCTTTTCCGACAATGGATCTACGTCCGTAGAAGTTGCCATTAAAATGGCCTACCAGTACTTTAGAAACATGGGAACAGAAAAGCGTAACCTATTTCTTTGTTTGGAAGGAGGATACCACGGGGATACTTTTGGGGCGATGAGTGTCGCAGGAAAATCTTCCCAATATCATGGGACATTTTCTGAACTATTTTTCAATAGCTACCCCATAGGTGTGCCGGAATATTACGAAGGTGTGGAAAATGTGGAAGAACGAGAGGACAAAATCATAGAAGAGTGGGAACAAAAATTGTTGGCAATCGGAGATAGGGCCTGTGCCATAATAGTCGAACCTCTTCTCCAAGGAGCCGCGGGAATGAAATTATATCGTCCTGAATTTCTTGAAAAGCTCGTCCATGTCGTTCGCTCCTATGGAATTCTTGTAATTTTCGATGAAGTCATGACTGGGTTTTACCGTACCGGGAAGATGTTTGCCATGGATCACACGAATATAATACCAGATTTCATCTGTTTGTCGAAGGGTATTACCGGTGGATTTCTTCCCCTTGGAATGACAGTAACTACGAAAAAGGTTTACGATGCGTTTCTATCGGATGATCCATGCAAAACTTTTATACATGGTCATTCCTACACTGCCAACCCAATTTCCTGTGCCGCCGCAAACAAGTCACTGGAAATACTTTTACGCCGAGAAACCGTCGAAAACATCGGAATGATATCGGAATTTCACAAAAAGGCCATTTTAAAAAATATTCATCGGAGAAGGATCCTCGGTACGATGTCCGCCTTTGACGTTGGTTCATCGGCGCAACGGGATCGCCTGATAGAGTCCGCTTTCAGAAGGGGAATCTTTTTGCGACCACTGGGCAATACGATATATTTTCTACCACCCTACTGCATAACGGAAGAAGAATTGGAAAAGGCCTATGCGATCGTTAACGAATTTTTATGAACAGTTACCATGAAAAATACTTTTGAGAAGGCGAAGAAGATTTTCGATTATCCATTTTTTAAGCTTATTCGAATAGCCCACAATGTGCATGTCAAAAATTTCGATGAACAAAGGGTACAAATAAGCGGCATTCTGAGTGTAAAAATGGGAGGCTGTTCGGAAGACTGTGCCTACTGTGCCCAATCCATCAGAAATGGATCGAAATTTCCAAAGCAGCCGATGCTAAACTTAGAAACTGTAGTAGCAACTGCGAAAGAAGCTAAGAAGAGAGGAGCCAGCAGATTTTGTATGAGTACTTCGGGAAGACAACTATCACCTGGAGCGGAATTCGATGAAATTTGTAAAATGATAAGAGAAGTAAAATCATTGGGCATGGAAACCTGCGTAACCCTCGGCATGATTAGCGAGGAACAGGCTATCAAATTAAGACAATCAGGACTAGACTATTACAACCACAACGTGGACACCTCTCCCGATTTTTACGGCAAAATAGTTTCAACGCATACCATCGATGATCGGATCAAAACCATAACCGTTGTCCAAAGTACCGGGATTAATATATGTTCGGGAGGCATTGTTGGCATGGGAGAAACAAATGGCGATAGGATAAAAATGCTAGTTTTACTGGCAAATTTAAAGGTACCGCCCCGGTGCATACCCATAAACAAATTGGTAAAAATTCCCGGGACAAGGGTGGATGATAGCCATCCCATCGACGATTTCGACTTTGTTCGGTTGATCGCCTTGGCCAGAATTCTAATGCCCCGGTCCTACGTCAAGATCGCAGCAGGGCGTAACACATTTTCGGAAGGAATACAAGCTTTGTGTATGTTCGCCGGCGCAAATGCTTTGTTTTCCAGTGAAAAGTTACTCACCGTTGACAACGTCAAAGTTGGTACCGATAAAAGTCTATTTGCCAGGCTTGATATCCAATTGGAGCAACCATCAAATGTCTAAAATTCGTTCCAAACTTTCTTATACTCAATCGCCACTTAGCATTTAACTTGTTTCCATCATTTTACATCTGTTTATGCAAGCTTCCGCTAGAATCGACAGCGAATCGGCTATGGGCTTACCTTTGTAGTATTTATCCCCTACAGCTAAAGGAATTTCCGTACATCCTAAAACAATGACATCGGATCCTTGGGAGACTAAATCATCCATTGCACCCATGAAAAATGCTTTGGCTTTTTCGGATGAAGCATATTGCAGTCCACCTTTTACCGCTGCAATTCCGTTACCGACGGATTGCTGCAAATTTTCTTTGGGAAATAAAAATTCCAAATGGTAACCCAAGGACTGTGAATGTTTTTGATAAATTTGGGAAGATCGTGTGCCTTCACTGCACAGCAGTCCAATTTTTTTTGTTTCCGGATATTTTTCCAATATGAAAAACAATGTTTCACTTACTATGTCCACGAATGGAAGGCCGACAGCGTGTTCGATTTCTCCGATTACACAATGGGCCGTATTACACGGAATGCAGCAAATTGTCGCCCCACAGGTTTTCAACTTTCTGCCGACTTCAATAAAATATGGTGCGAATGAAACGCTGCTCTTCTTCGCTGCAAAAGCAATTCTATTCGGTGCCTGAGTCGCCTGAAATAATATCATTTCGGGCTGTTGGATATCGTCTAAACACCCAAGCTCGGTAAGTCTTTTTTCAATGCGGTGGGCTAGTTCATTGGCTGCCGCCACTCCACAACCACCAATAATCCCGATGGTCTCTTTCGTATAGGTAACCATAAACATCACTTGGACTCAGGAATTTCAACCTTGTTTTCTATTACGGCATCCACAATTCCATATTCCTTTGCTTCCGTTGCAGTCATGAAAAAATCACGGTCGGAATCCTTTTCGATTTGTTCTATGTTACGGGTGCTATGTTTTGCAAGAATTTCGTTTATGACCTTACGCCATCTCAAAATTTCCTTTGCGGCGATGGAAATATCGGAAGTTTGACCACTGGCACCTCCCGTCGGTTGATGAATCATTATCCTGCTATTTGGCAAGGCGAACCGTTTACCTTTTGCTCCTGCGGCCAACAGAATCGTTCCCATGCTGGCCGCCTGGCCAATGCAATAGGTAACAACGTCACAGCGCACAAACTGCATGGTATCATAGATTGCCATTCCCGACGTTACGCTTCCTCCCGGTGAATTTACGTAGACATGAATGTCCTTTTTAGGATCTTCCATTTGCAAAAAAAGTAGCTGGGCGACGACGGCATTGGCGACAAAATCATCGATTTGTGTCCCGATGAAAATAATCCTATCCTTCAACAATCTGCTGTAAATATCCCATGAGCGCTCACTGCGGCCATCCTTTTCATAGATATACGGTAATGGTAGATAACTTCCCATGGTCCCTTTCTAAGCAAAAGTATTACAAAAGCAAGAATCTTTGCATTGAATTCCCCACAGACCTCTGATGTTCCGGGAAAGAGTGAAAATTTGTACTAAAATTTCCCAAAGATGTTGCCGCAATCGATAATTTGCGATGTTGTACCCCGATGAAAGTAATTCTAGCCCCTGGCGATCTATTATTATAGGAATCCTAGGGCTCACCGTGGCTGTTTCCTTCTCTCTCCTCCAAAATGATTTGATTGCGCAAATCTTCACAAAATTTTGCCCGTTCAGCAATTTGTTTTTCACCT
>JAITET010000011.1 GCA_031281895.1 Puniceicoccales bacterium
AAAATACTGCCCTAACCGTTCAAAACTTCCTTCTTTTATTAACCACATAACTTAATCGAAGTTCGACCTTCTGTTTCCTTCCAAAATGTCAAGCTCATTCTTATGAGTCCTGACCCTAGTTTACTCATTCCTTTCCCTTTTCCAATGCTTTTGTTCTGGCCTTTTAGGCTTTCGCTGGAAATTCTTGGTCCTATTCAGAAACATTTCTGAAACAACTTCTGCCAAAATCAAACTTCAAAATGAGATTCTTGGCTAACATTTTTGAGGGAACATTGAGGGATTGATCTTTTTCCAATGCTCTGCTTTACGCTTCTCCGGTCGCCAGCCAGGCTTGAGTTTATATGGCTTACGTTCTGGTGGAGTCGATCGGGATCGAACCGACGACCTCGTCATTGCGAACGACGCGCTCTACCAACTAAGCTACGACCCCACTTTAGAAAAATATCAATACAATTTGCTAAATGTCAATATACCATCCGCGGAGGGTTATCTAAAATCGAAAAGAAAATAAGTAAAAGAAGATGAACGGCAGGTGAACAAACGGGCAAAACTAACATGTCAAAGAAAATTTTGGATTACACATGTTTGAATGAATGTTTGGTGAGAATTGTGCGTGGCAAAAACACCAGACAATGATTTTTTGTGTTGAAATGTTGCCATCGACAACTAAAGAGATGAGTAAGTTATGAAAATTTCATTAAGCAAGACTTTTATACGTGAATATCTCGAAAAATCGGAGGATGCTGAATTTGTTAACAGTGTTCATGAATTAATGTACGATATCGTGCAACATCCAACGACCGGGAAGGGTGATCCTCAACGGATAGCGGATGATGTAGCACCATCGAAGTCAGACGCGAAAGAGTGCGTGGAATTTGATACTGCCGATCGAGCAATAAATTTTCTTACACGCTTGACGGATATATTGAACTCTGAAGGCAATCAAGACCGGAAAGACAATATACATTATATCGTTGATTTGTTTTTTGAAGGATTAAAAGAAAGATTAGAAGATTGATTTCGTCTGGCATGTTAGCGGAATCTAACGGGATAGAAAACAAAGAAATTCTCAGCAATTCTTTGGGAAAAAACAAAACAGGGGAAAGGGTAGAAGGTATAGTTGTTTTTTCTGTTCTTCCATCCCTGCCGCTTGCTCTTTTATCTTTTATTTAAACTTATGAGTCCTAATCCTGGATTAGATTTTCAGGGTTTAACCTTTGCAGGTCGGTTGGAATGAACAGCCCATCCCGCCGGATTAGTTCTCCGTCGAAGTATATTTCGCCGCCACCACATTCCTTGCGTTGGATGCAAACCAGATCCCAGTGTATTTGCGAACGGTTGCCATTGTCTGCCTCTTCATAGGCTTGGCCAGGGGTAAAATGGAAAGATCCTGCGATCTTTTCATCGAATAAAATGTCACATACTGGATTTAGAATATGCGGGTTAAGCCCAAATGCAAACTCGCCAACATAGCGGCTCCCTTCATCGGCGTCTAAAATTTTGTTCATGGCATTCGTTTTATTTCCAGCATTCCCTGCGACGATCTTGCCATCCCTAAATTCTAGGCGAATGTTTTCAAAGGGAATCCCTTGGTAGACCGTTGGGGTATTGTACTGAATTATTCCATTGACTGAATTTTTGACGGGAGCCGTAAATACCTCCCCATCCGGAATATTGTGGTGCCCTCCACAGGGAATCGCGGGAATGCCCTTTATGGAAAATGATAAATCGGTACCGTTGCCAACGATTTGGATTCTATCCGCAGCTTCCATGCGTTTTTTTAGAAATGCCATGCCCATTTCCATTCTGGAATAGTCCATGGTGCAGACCCGGAAGAAAAAATCCTCAAATTCATCGGTACTCATCTTGGCCTGCTGGGCAAAACCATCGCTGGGCCAACGGAGAATTACCCATTTTGTTTTTTGAACGCGCCAATCTTGGACCGGGCGCATAATCCTATCTATCATCATACGTTGTTCCTGAGCAACATCCGACTGATAAAATGCATTATTCCCACCGCGAAATGCAATGAATGCTTGCATCTTTTTCATCTCATCCAGTGATACTTCACCGATGCTTGCAAAAGCTTCTTCGGAAAGAATCTTATTTTGGGCACGGGCGATTTTGTTGGATTGCGACCGCAGAAACGGAACCCCGCCCCTGTCATGGATAGCCTGGATCAGAGCAATCGTCATGTCGTCGGGAATATCGACACTATTTACCAGGACCCGCTCACCTTTTTGTAAATTTATTGAAAATTCAACCAGCGTTCTAGCTAACTTTTCATATCTTTCGTCATTTTTTAACATAAGTGATAGGTATCATATACTATACGAAGTTGACAAATGGCAAATAAAAAAACAAAATGGCCGAAGCTTCTCCTATATCGTCGTGTGATATTTTTTAAAAAAATAGATCCCTTTTTATTTTTGACGCCATTGATTCTCCGTGTAAATG
The DNA here is from genome assembly GCA_031281895.1 of Puniceicoccales bacterium. Taxonomy (GTDB): domain Bacteria; phylum Verrucomicrobiota; class Verrucomicrobiia; order Opitutales; family JAIRKQ01; genus JAIRKQ01. The sequence goes on from JAITET010000011.1 coordinate 2,458, forward strand.
TTTGATGATGGCAAATGCAAATTCTGCCGCTGCTCCGGGCCCCTTGGCTGTTATAAAATGATGGTCGACGACAACAAGTTCATTTTTGTCAGCATTTGTTAGGACATCATATGTGCATGGATGGGCACAATGATTTACATTTTTTAAAACTCCTGCATTTTGTAAAATTAATGGGGCTGCACATATCGCACATATCAATTTGCCCGCCCCGTGAAAGGAGCGCACCAAGTTGAGAACCGCCACATCATCTCTTAGGGAAAAAGAACTAGGGCCGCCGGGTAAAATTAGGCCATCGAAATTTGACACCAAAATCTTATCAACGGTCGTATCGGCAACTAATTTAATATTATGTGCACCGTTTACCCTAACATCCACATGGGCAGAAACAAGAGAAACATCAACCCCACATCTCAATAAAATATCGACGGGGGTTATTAGTTCAATTTCTTCTACACCATTTCCGAAGAGACAACAAAGCTTTTTACTCATGTCCCATGAGCTTATCCTTATTTATGGTCTTTGTCTACTTTTTTCGATGAAAAAGGATTTTCATCTCCATCCGAGCCATCCGCTGCCGATGCGCCGGTCGTTGGTTTAAAAGATGATGAAGCAGCAGCCGACATGGCTGAAATTTTATTTAACAGGCTGTCTAAGGATTTTGTTACACTTTTGAGTGCTGAAAATATTTTTGTCTTATTGTCATCGGTGGTGGCATATTTTCCAATTTTGTTTATTCTAGCAGCAACATTTGCAATGGTTTCTCCTGGATATTTGTCCAGGTCGTCTGGAATACCATCCCCATCGACATCATTGATCACAGCAAAAATAGTCTGAACTTCTTCCTTTCCTTCTTTCATCAACCTATCACCCGGAGCTTGTCCTATTTGATCCAGCCTTTCTTGCACATTTCTTACCATGTCAGGCAAATCGTTGGTCCGGGTTGGAGGCACTTGGGTTACTGCCACGGCCACATCACCATCCCTGGCCTCGATGGAAGGTGGTGGTGTGCCTGCCCCGAGTAAACTAGCCACCGTACTGGTGGATGGTTCATATATGACTATTGGGATTTCCTTAGGATCCTGAACCTTTTCGGCATTGCTTGTTTTATCTAATTCGTTAATATCAGTGTCAAACCTATTCATAATTATACTTTCCATTTACCATTGTTAGATACGGTACGGCGTGTTTTCATTTCCATATCGATATCATCTTCTGTTAATGATGTTTGTTCTATTAACTCTCTTACGAGTTTTCCCAGATCTCTTTCAGCTCTGTCAGCTGTCTTTATGAAATTACTTAAAATGTTCGAAAAAGCTACTTCATCGAGTGCTTCCATAGATCGAGTATAGGATAGAACAATATTTTGCGTCTTAGCGTCTAGTCCAAAAGTTGCCTGATTATATGTAATTCCGCACAGATTGAACTCTAAGATTTTTTCAAAAAACTCTTCGCTGCACCCATAGGGAACTCTACAAATCGGTGAATAAAAATAAACAACTTCGCTGTGTTTAGGCAATTCAATCACATATTCTCTCTGTCCATTATCTGTCCGAAGGACACAGAGTCCATTTTTATCAAGGAATAACTTACTTCCTATCCTGCTTCCTGCAACTTGCAGATAACGATCTAATGCCTTGTGATGTGCAACCATTAACAACTCCTACTGTTTAATTTTAAAAATTGGACCATAAACTGTAAAGAAAAGATTGATAATCTTATTTAAAACACATACCAAAGACTAGTGTCAAGCTTTTTTGATAAGTCTATAAATTATGGGCATCGCTGCAGACTACGGAACAAGTTTGTACGCTCAGGGTTCACAAATTTTAGCAAACATGAAATCGTTGAGCTATTGCTAACCCTAAGTATTCCCAGAAAAGATGTAAAAATAATTGCTAAGACGCTGTTGAAGACGTTTGGTTCGATAAAGGGAATTTTCGATGCTAGCATCTCCGATTTAGTACAAATAAAAGGAATTGGTGATTCGACGGCCATTGCGTTGAAAATCATTCGATCCGTTAATAACCTATATTTACAGGAACAACTTGAGGATACACCGATTTTCAATTCCGTCGAAAAGGTATCTACGCTGTGGAAAAATAGACTATCGAATTTAACAGTCGAAGTCCTTGAGGTGGCCTACCTAGATTCATCGTTGCGACTCATGAGAGATGGAATCGAACGATTGGAAACAGGAACGATTGTGGCAACGGCGGTGTACCCCAGAAAAATAGCAGAGGCTGCCCTGCGGCGTGGAGCAAGAGCGATAATGCTGGCTCACAACCATCCCAGCGGTCCTGCCGAACCGTCCGATTGCGATGAACGCAATACCAGGACAATAAAAATAGCCCTACAATATTTGGACATAAAACTCGTAGACCATATAATCGTCGCCACCAACGGAACATTTTCTTTCAGAGAAAATGGGTTACTGTAGCTCTTTAGTCTAATTGTTGTGACTTTCCTATGGCTGCGATATATATATTTTCATATTCTTTGGCGGATTTTGACCAAGAAAAATCCTTTTTCATCGCCGATTGCCGCAATTTTTCAAAATCTTTAGGGCGATCGTAGTAGGTGGCACATGCCCATCCTATGGAATTATACAGTGCTGAATTTGTCAAATCATTGAAAACAAACCCCGTTCCCGTTCCGGTTAATTCATCGTAATTATCGACGGTATCAATTAGCCCGCCCGTAGCATGTACGATTGGTAAGCTTCCATAGATCATAGAGTACATTTGACTCAATCCACATGGTTCATATCTACTTGGCATGACAAAGAAGTCACTTCCTGCTTCTATCAAATGGGAAAGTCGTTCATCAAAGCCAACCCGCACGGAAATTTGGCCTCCAAACTGAGACATCATATCCTTCAATCTCCATTCCAAATGCTGGTCGCCGGATCCCAATACGGCAAATTGGACGTTCATATTTTTTAGAACATCCGGTAAGATGTCACAGAGAATATCCAGTCCCTTTTGATGAAAAAATCTAGAAACCACACCGAAAATCGGAATATTTGAATTATTGGCTAATCCAAGTTCCCGTTGCAAATGTTGTTTGCATGTTTTTTTCCCTCCCAACGACTGTGCCGAAAAGTTTTCTGGCAAAAATTTATCCGTTGCTGGATTCCAGATATCCGTATCCACACCGTTACAAATACCGACCAAATCCTTTGCCCGATATTTCAGGACATCATCCAGACCATATCCATATTCTACTGTCTTAATTTCTTCAGCATATGTCTTGCTTACGGTTGTAATTTTATCGGCAAACTGCAATGCTCCCTTCATAACATTTACGGCACCACATGCTTCCATGGCGAATGGATGCCAATAGTGATTATACAATCCCGTAAATTGCAATAATTCCTTACTGGCGTATCCATGATGAGCTATGTTGTGAATGGTAAAAATTGACTTCGTGTCGTTTAAAATGTTCGGTTTGGTATGCAAGCTCAAGAGAGCTGGAATTATGCCCGTTGGCCAATCATTTGTGTGTATGATATCGGGAGCCCAGTTTAGAAACGGACACATATCGATGACGGCTCGACAAAAAAATGCAAAACGTTCCCAGTTGTCATGGTATCCATGTCCAAATTCTCCATAAACCCCATAGCGAGCAAAATATCTATCGAATTCGATGAAATAAATCGGAATATTTTCATATTTCGTCTGCAATAATTGGGAAAATTCCACACCATACCCCATGTTAATAATCATGAGACCTTCGACAACCTCACACTTGGAAACGTAATTTATGGAACCGTATTTCGGCAAAACAATGCGCACATCATGGCCCATTTTCTGCAAGGCAGCTGCCAAAGAAGGTACAACGTCACCCAGTCCTCCAACCTTGGCGTATGGACTACACTCAGGGGTTGCGAATAATATTTTCATGGGTCCATATTAAATGGCAATAGGCAGATTGTCAAAAAAATTGACATTTTTATTGTGATATGTAAACTTTACTCACAAATGGAGGTATATTTTTTATGGACCCACAACCACTAAATCCCGAGGGAGGGAATGAAATTCCACAAAATCATGTTCCCGTTTCCCATCTTTCCGTTGAGGTACTTAAAGTTTTATGGGGTCCTGACACAGAGATATCAAGTATATCATTAAGTAATCGTTTGGCCATGCCAGACGAGGATGGTTACGATATCGAAACCGTTAAAACCGCTTTTGAGCGCGTTGATGACAAACCTGTTTTTTTGCAAGCTGCTTTCCAACGCATTGCATTGCCAGAAAATGAAGAAAATGCCATCCCCAATATAAGAATTTTGCTAGAACTTTGCCAGGGTAAAGTCGAACCTGAAATAATTGTTGAGGCATTCGGCAATCAAATGGCAAAGCAATTTGAAGGTGAAACCGATGAATCTAAACTGATTGCAAGGTTAAAGATGTTGGCAGACGCGAATGAGCCAGAAATTATTCCGTTTGCGAAAGAATCGAATCCCTTGTTTATTCTAGCAAGGTTAATGGACACTGACAAATTGCCAGACCTAGCACTGAGCTCACCAATGAAGGAAACAATTGTCCAAAACCTGTTTAGCGATGAAGATAAGAGGGTGTTGATGGCTAGATTAATACTCGCTGACAAATTACCAGTCTGTGCACTGATGGATAAACAGGAACTTAAAATTCTTTTCGTGCACTTGTTTAAGAAAGATGAGGTAGCATTGTTAGCCAGGTTAATGCTCGCTGACAAATTTCTAACCTATACATTGGTTCCAGAATTATTTCAACCGCTTGCCCAACACTTGCTCGATAAAGATGAGGTAGCATTGTTAGCCAGGTTAATGCTCACTGACAAATTTCTAACCTATACATTGGTTCCAGAATTATTTCAAACACTTGCCCAACGCTTGCTCGATAAAGATGAGGTGGTATTGTTAGCCAGGTTAATACTCGATTGCAAATTTCCAACCCCAAACAAAGAAGCATCTGAAAACCTTGCCCAACGCTTGCTCTATAAAAATGAGGCGGTATTGTTAGCGGAGTTAATGTGTGTCGAGAACTTGACAAGATTTGAATTATCTCCAGAAGCATCTAAAGACTTTGCCAAGTCCTTGGTCACTCAAAAAGCGCTTGTATTGTTAACGAAATTAATATGTGCTGGGAAATTACCAGGCTTTGAACCGACCTTAGATTTTCTTCGAAAAATTGGCGAGCGTTTGCTCACGGGAGGTGAGGTATCATTGGTAGCGAAATTAATGTGTGCTGGGAAATTACCAGACTTTATACTGGACAAAGAACAATCTGCAGAGTTTGTCCGATCCCTGCTCAAGGGTAATAAAGATGGTGTCGATGGTGCGATAGCGTTGATTGACCGAGGTATGCTACCAAATCTCGATGCAGCGGAAAAAGAGAGCGCGAGAGCACATGCCATTGGGCTTCAAGGGCGACACGCAGTGCTTCAGACCGCGATCTCAGAAGCATTTGGCAAACCATTGGAGATTGTTCGCCAAGAACAAAGATTTTTGAAACCAAGGGAAGTCCGGAAAATTTGGCAAACGATTGCGAATAAAATAGCGCCGGACTGTTTTGATGGTGGTAAGGTTGCTGTCGAAAAACTCGAAATATGGCAGGATCTTCTCGGGAGTGGGGAAATTTTCAAAGGAGAACCGTACAGTTTTATTCCACACGTAGAGCTCATGCGTTCCCAGATGCATAGGGTATGCGAATGCCTCATAGCAAACAAAAATGGTGTTAGGGATCAATTAGATGCTGCAAAGGATATCACCATCATCACGGGATCAAATGGGGAAGCCATTTTATTATATACCATGCCGCTTGGAAATCCTGCCGTAGCCATGCTGGCATCCTATTTCACACCCCCTAGGCAGGGAGATCTGCCGGCATGTACGATATATTCCTGGTTTAACGCCGTAATCTGGAACTACCCGGAACAATTAATCTCAATATATCGGCAGATGTTTGAAGCCCCCCAATTCGTACTACCGAGTGGGTATGCCATATTGCAACGGCCAATGCATGATAGTTCCATTACCGTTGATTTGAAAAATGGTGGAAGTGAGGAGAAAGGCGCGATATTTGGATATATTGATAGCAATGATCCCCATAAAATTCAAAATCAAAAGGATCTATGGAATTCTGAGGGTATAGGCTATGACGAATCAACGAACCCGGAAGGAAAATATAGGCTCACATTGCCGATATACAACATGAATGATGTACTGTTTGCCAACATCTTAGAGGAATCATCCTTTGGGAATAAACGTATAAGTAGCGAAAGTACGCACGGCACCGCACTTCTGTTAGCTGGCCACCAAAATTTTTCCGACACATTTAAATTCCAATTTGATGCAAATGAGTTAAGTCGTCTAGCGATAATTGAAAAGCTAAAGGAACAGGCCGAGGGCCAGAAGCGCCTTGGAAACCACTATATGCACATAGGCATACAATTACCTAAAGATGGTCATGCGCTGAACATTGACATCGATGCCCTATTGGCCATCGACCCAAACACTATGGAGCCAGGAATGGCATACCCCATCGGGGACAGCAATTACTATGGTAAAGATCCGTCACAAGATATTCCCCGCCTGGCAATTAGAAGAAGAATAATACGTGATAGATCGACACTATCGATCTATGAATTCGGAACATTGGAGAATGGCGTATTTAAAAATGATCAAATAAAATCATTTATGGTTTATAATACCGGCATCGAGCATCGCGATGCCGAATTTTGGAAGAAAATTAAGGAGGACCAACTTGGGCAAGACCAACCAGCCCCCTAGCGTTTTCCTCAGCCATTGGGCCGAGAGATTCACGTTTTCTAGCGGGAGTAATACGTTTATTTCTACCATTGGTCTGAATCCTCACGCATTTTTATCTTTCGCTTCGCCTTCCGGTTTCACTTCTTCATGTGAAGCTGAATTGGAGAGATCTGAATCTGCAGGCATGCGGGCATGATTATCGGAGAAAATCTAACACACTCTTTGCCATCAGGTGATAGTCAAAAACCATTTTCCTTTGATAATCATGATACCGAATCAACTACGAAATGGGGCTGCATCGAAGTGTCCACCATTTTCAGTCGAAATCAATACTATTGATTCAGGTTGTCTTAACAAAAATAGTGCCACTTCCAATATCGTAGTTTCGCCAAAAGACTCTTGGGAGTACGACAAATTATCTTGAAACCACCGTAATAGGTTGTCGATTTCATCTTGTGGCCATTCACGATTTGCGCACCATCCAACAAAGTTTTGAGATAATATTTCATCTCCTGCTAAATGAACGCTCCCACCCGGTGTAGAAAAATATAATTGTTTAACTCTACCATCACAGCCATGTATCACTTCAACAACTGGACGATGAAAAAGAGCTGCAACAAGTGGACAAGAGGATGTATCGAACATCTGGTTTGAACTTTCATTACCATAACCCAGATTGGACCTCAATGAATTAAGCTTTTCCCGGAGGTGACAGTCTTCCATATGTCCATCTTCCGTCTGAACTAACACTGCATTGAATCCACAGTTGTTATGTCCATCTCCAGACACGCCCTTCCATACCCTGCCGGTATCATTCAGAAGGTTGTTCACATCAAGATCCTTGACTCTAGTGGGAGGAG
>JAITET010000068.1 GCA_031281895.1 Puniceicoccales bacterium
TAAGATAGAAGCGGTTAATAATTTTTTGCGACAAGGATTACATGACCGCGATGATTTTAAAACGACAATAGATAAAATGGCACAAGTTGTTGGATTATAATGGCGAAGTATGTTTTAGAGGAAATGCTGCGGGTGAGAAATCTTCGCAAGGATACTGCCGAAAAGAACCTAAAGCAAGCACAAAGGTTAGTCGAGGAAGCGAAAGAAAATGTAGAAAATGCAAAGAGAAAACTGGAAGAATTTAAGATTTTTATAGAAAAGGAATCCGAACGGTTATACAAAAAAATAATGATGCAAAAAGTAAAAAAGGAAGCCGTCGATGCCTTACACTATGCCATTAAAGTTTTAAAAAGCAAATTGATAACACACGAACAAAACCTGATAGCAGCCAAAGATAACCTGGTCAAAGCTGAAAAAAATTTGGAAGAAAAAAGAGAAGCTTTACAAGAGGCAAATAAAAATGTAGAAAAAATAGAATCACATAAAGAAGAATGGTTAAGAGAGGCGATGAAAGAGGAAGAACTTGTTGCTGATAAAGAATTGGAAGAATTCGCCAAGAAAAAGGAACAAGAGTATTAAATTTTAAAAAGGAATGCTTATGACAGATAAAATAAAGAACCAATCCACAGGGAAAGAAAGTGGGGATGCACTGAACGATGATATCCTTTCCAAGAAAGAAATTGCTCAAATAGATGAGAAAGCGGATCCACGTGATGTATCGCTTTTTACGGAAAAACTCACAAAGAGTAGGCATGGTCAAGGAGAGAATGATTTCGATCACCCTAAACTGGATTCCCAGAAACACGGACTTGATGATATTGAACATAATAGCCAAAGGACAAAATTTAGGGAAAATGAGAACGAGCAATGGAAAAGAGACTCCGGTAATCCTAAACTGGACTCCCAAAAACACGGACTTGGTGATATTGAACATAATAGCCAAATGACAAAATCTACGGATTTTTCAAGACCAGCTCAGGATTTCGTAACACCGAAGGTAATGGACAATATTCAGGTACCAACAAACGAGTACACGAAGCCGCAGAAACGCGATTTTTCCCAAAAGGACACTTTTTCCCAAAAGGACACAGATGTTACAGAAGTAAAAGATACATCTGCGATGAGCGGAACAAAAATTTTGGACACTATGCAGTTACAACACACTGAACCAAAGGTCAATGAATCGGCACAAGTTATAAAAAACCTAGCGATACAAGTTGCAGAAAAAATCATAGCGACCAACGAAGCACTAAATACCAAACAGGAAGTAAGAATTACACTGCAGGATGGTATTCTAAAGGATACGGAAGTTTCTATTTCCAAGGAAGGGAAGACGTTGAGTGTCGTTTTTTCTACTGGGTCCAATGATTCCGAAAATCTACTACGGGCAAATAGCGATGCCCTAGCACGGCAGTTGCAAAACAATCTTAAGGATACGGATCGCATCGAAATTGAGGTTGAACAACATGGGCAAGGCGCGAGTGATAATCAGAACAACGATGGCCGCTCTAGGGACAGATTTGGCAATCAGCAGCAAGGAGAAGATGAAGAAAATCAGGGCGAGTAAAAACCCCTGGAATTTTAGAAAGTGCAGTAATATTGTCCATTGGAATTGTTATTTTTTCTGATTTCGAGTAGGGGAATTTTGGAGTAGTGGTTTATAATTTTTTGCCCTGAATCATAAGTAATTTTACAATTGAGTGGCGCATTTGTTTGCTGATAAGTTGAAAATTTTCGAGGTCATTTAAAGTTACCCAGCGAAAGTCCACATGTTCCCGAGGATCAAGCTTTACCGTTGTATTTTGATCTACCCTACATGTAAAAATAAGCCCAGGAACGAAGGTATCAGGATCAACACGTACTTCGAAACATTCCAGTACTTTCCATTTCGTCGCTGTCATGCCGGTTTCCTCGAGCAATTGTCTCTGTGCCGCCGATTCAAAACTTTCATTGCTTCGAACGGATCCCCCGCAGCATTCCCAAAGGTCGGGATATAACTTTCTGCTAGGGGCCCTTTTTAAAAGTAATATTTCAGGCACCCGTGCTCGATTTAATCTATAGCAATAGGCGGAAACAAATACCTCAATTTTATTAATTTTTTCTTCCCTGACACCTTCAACGTTGGTACGGCATAAAACGAACAGCAAAATTCCTATAAAAATTTTGGCAATTATTGACCCATGCTCCCTTTTTTTTGCAAACATTTGCAAACTACAGGTAAAAAACTCGCACAAATGTCAACAAATTACAAACTTATCGATCGCGGGGAAAGCAATACTTTTGCATCTTTTTATGGATTTTTAGAAAATATTTTTTATCTTGGTAGAGATGGTAGCCTCAGTTAAAGACAAAACAGACCAAGTGATCATGAAGGATGTTTTTAATCCCATCATTCAGTTTTCGGTGTTATTGGATGGAAAAAACATGTCGTTTAATTCAATGTTGAAAGCGTTGTCAGCCGAAGATATTTCCATTTTAGCCGTGTCGTTTCTGGAAAATTTTGAAACTTCAACAATTAGATTCGTGGTAAATTATCCCGATATGGTTCGCAAATTTTGTTCAAAGAATGCGATTTCATACCATGAAACTAAAGTATTGGGGATAGAAGTTGATAGCATAGACAAAGTGGCACAAGTGGTGAACACTATTTTTGCAGCAGAGGTAAAAATGCACTACATGTACTCATTTTTAGTTCGACCCAGTGGAAGAATTGGGATAATCCTACAGACAGAAAACAATGAATTTGTTACAAATGTTCTCCATCAAACAGGGATAAAAACAATTTCTCAAAATGACATCGGGAGATAATGAAAATGTACTTTTATTTGATGTAAGATAGATCAAATTTTTAAAGGAATGGTTGACAATGCGGCATTTAAAAGTAACTCCATAGCATGGAAAGGTGGAAACGTACACAACGGCGTCAATTGGCGGATTTACACGCACACCTCGGAACGTCAATTAGCCCAGCGACACTTTGGGAAATAGCACAGGACAAAGGTTTCGTATTGCCAAAAAGGGATTACCATGACTTTGTAGAATACATCACCATATCGCCGGATAATCCAACACCGTTGGATGAATATTTTGACATGGTTTATCATAAACTATTGGACAAACTTTCGTCGGGAACCAAGGAAGTAGAGCAGGCAATCTATGAAACTTTTTCCGGTGCCTACAGGTCTAACCAGATACAGCTCCTTGAACTTAGGACGAATCCAATGAAGCACAACTACGAGGCGGAAGTTGACCTAGATCAACTCATAATGGCGATGTTGCGTGGAATGGAAAGGGCCCTTTTGGCATATCCAAAATTGTCCGGAGGTTTGATCTTTTGCCTTGGGAGGGAACTCCCCTACGAGAAAAATAAGATCATCGTTGAAAAAGCGATAAAATATCACGCACGAGGGGTCGTAGGGATCGACATTGCAGGGCCATATTCCTCAGAATTCGTCATTGATAGGTATAAAACATTATTTGACAGTGCACATAGAGCAAAATTAGGAGTAACAGCGCATTCCGGGGAACAGAAAGAACACAATGACATGTGGGAGATCATTGAATTTTTGAGACCGGAACGAATTGGGCATGGTCTTTGTGCGGCCTATGACGTACGCCTGATGAAAGAACTAGTACGGCGCGATATCGTGTTGGAAATTTGCCCGCTTTCAAATTTGGCAACCAAGTCCGTAGAAAACATAGATGAAATGGAGTATATCTTGCGTAGATTTATAGAAAATGGCGTTAAATTCACAATTAATACCGATTGGCCGGAGGTAATAGAAGGCAACCATTTGCACGAACAGTTGCAGTGGTTGATTGAAAAAAAAATTCTAAGTGAAGAAGAATTAGAAAAATGCAACAAATTGTCCTTTGAAAGGACATTTATTCTCGGTTGCGGACTTGATCCATATTTATGAACATCATTGCAATGGTCCACAGAATGATCATTCTTATCGAAATGAAGCAAGTTTTATGGATAAAATTATAGGAGAGGCATTGACATTTGACGATGTGTTAATTGTCCCATGCTATTCGGAGGTGACACCGGATATGGTTGACATTACTTCTTTTCTCACGCCATCGATTCACATAAACATCCCACTGATTTCATCGCCCATGGACACCATTACCGAAGCAAGCATGGCAATGGCAATGGCAAAGAACGGAGGCGTTGGCGTCATCCATAAAAATATGCCCATTGAATCTCAGAAAAATGAGATCGAAAAAGTAAAACAATGGCAAATAAAAGACGAACGGGGTAAATATCCACGAGTATGTAAAAATGATAGGGAAGAATTAATCGTCGGAGGAGCGGTCGGTGTGGGAATGGATTGCTTACCAAGAGTCGAAGCGTTACTCGCTGCCGGTGCAGATTTCATCGTCGTTGACTCAGCCCACGGGCACTCTGCTAATGTCATTCGTTCTGTCGGCGAGATCAAAGCAGCTTGGCCAAACTGCCAGTTGATTGCCGGAAATGTCGTTTCCTCTGAGGGTGCTAGGGCGATATTGGAAGCCGGTGCTGATACAGTTAAGGTTGGCATTGGAGCCGGTTCAATTTGCACGACGCGTATCATCGCTGGGGTAGGGGTTCCTCAAATCACAGCCATCACGGAATCCGTCAAGATTGCGACAAAGATGGATAGATGTGTCATCGCCGATGGGGGCATCAAATATTCCGGAGATATTGTGAAAGCTATTGCCATGGGGGCCAACTGCGTCATGTGCGGAAATCTTTTTGCCGGTTGTGATGAAGCACCGGGAGAGAAAATTTCGTCCGATGGTCGCCAGTATAAAATCTATCGAGGAATGGGATCCGAAGAAGCCATGAAAAGCGGTAGTGCAGATAGATATTCGCAAAACAATTCAAAAAAATTTGTTCCGGAAGGCGTTATTGGTCGTGTCCAATATAAAGGATGTGTGGATGATATTATCTATCAATTGGTCGGAGGTTTGCGCTCTGGAATGGGATATGTGGGAGCCGCTACCTTGGAGGAGTTGAGGAAAAATGCTAAATTTGTAAAAATAAACGCAGCTGGACTACGGGAAAGTCACATACACGATATTACAATGGTAAAGGAACCGCCGAATTACAAAATTTCCCCATCATAAATATATGCCATGAAACAGCTTTCAAAAGTTCTAGTCGTTGACTATGGATCGCAGTATACGCAACTTATTGCCCGACGCATACGGGAAAATGGCGTATATTCGGAAATTTTGCCATGGACAGCGTCTGCCTCTGAATTTGAAAATTCAGCTCCTTCCGCCATTATTCTTTCCGGAGGTCCCAATGATGCCGGGGAAAGGGGAGCTCCAATACTAAATCACGCCCTATTGTGCTTCAATGTACCTATCCTCGGCATCTGCTACGGTATGCAACTGCTGGCACTTCACTTCGGTGGAACCCTAGTAAATGGCAAAAACAGAGAGTATGGGCAAACGAAATTAACAACGAACGATGGATGTCTACTATGGAAAGGTGTACCTCCAGATACTACCGTATGGATGTCCCATGGGAATCATGTAAAAACACTTCCAAATGGATTCATATCAATTGCTGAAACAGCAGCTATTGCCATCGCCGCGATGGCAAATGAAGATCGTAGAATCTATGCGTTGCAATTTCATCCGGAGGTATCCCACACCCCCCATGGAATGCAAATTTTACGCAATTTTTTATTTGAAATTGCCAGATTAGAACGCAATTGGAACATGGGATCATTTATCGACGATACCATTGCAAAATGTCGCGAAAGGGTAGGGGATTCAAATGTCCTTCTTGCCCTATCTGGTGGCGTTGATTCCACCGTTGTGGCTGCGTTGCTGCATAGGGCAATTGGGAAACAGTTGCACTGCATTTTTGTTGACCATGGATTGATGCGTCAGGGGGAACCTGAAGAAATTGTTTCCATGTTGTACCAGTGCATGCCAAAACTGCAATTACAGCTCGTCAAGGCACAGGACCTATTTTTGAAAAGACTCGTTGGGATAGAAAATCCGGAAGCAAAACGAAAAATCATTGGGAAAACATTTATTGACGTTTTCGAAGAACAGGCTTCAAAAATTCCTAATGCAAAATTTTTGGCACAGGGAACGTTATATCCAGACGTTATTGAATCCTATTCCGTTGGCGGTACAGTCATAAAAAGCCACCATAATGTGGGAGGGCTTCCAAAGGATATGAAATTTGAACTAATTGAACCTTTGCGGGAACTTTTCAAAGATGAAGTACGGGCGATGGGATTAGAAATTGGATTGCCGGAAGATGTAATATGGCGTCAACCATTCCCGGGACCCGGACTTGCAGTACGCATACTTGGGGAAGTAACTGCCGTCCGACTATCGATTTTGCGGAAGGCAGATGACATAGTACAACAGGAATTAAAAAAATCCGGTTGGCATCGCAATGTTTGGCAGGGATTTGCCGTTTTGTTGCCGCTGTGTACGGTCGGCGTAATGGGTGACGCACGCACATACGATAATGTGATAGCATTGCGCGTTGTTAACAGCGTGGATGCCATGACAGCGGATTGGACACGGCTTCCCCACGATGTAATTGCATCAATCTCTAACCGCATAGTTAGCGAAGTAAACGGAGTAAATCGAGTTGTCTATGACGTATCATCGAAACCTCCCAGCACAATCGAATGGGAATAGTCATCTCCCTAGATGTATAGTCCCGCATTGTAATGGAGAAGAAAAAGTGGTAGAATACGAATCACTAAAAAAATAAAGGAGTCACTATGGGACAAATACTACACGGATCTGCAAACATTTATTAATGCATACAACTTTGCTAAAAGGCTTAAGTCTATTAATGGCCTGACACCCTACGATTTTATCATTCATTCTTGGAAAAATAATCCCGATTCTTTCAGCATTAATCCTCTCCATTACAATACGGGACTATACATCTAGGACAGCGGTGGAGAATATAAAGCGGGCAGTTGTTTCAAATTCCGCTTTTTGATCTTCTCCCACAGCACATCGCTTGGCAAGATCCGCGAAAGTGTTTTCGCCCTTTTCAAAAAAAATATCGTGGGGCGGCAATTTTGGTGCCCACGGCAGCGCCACCGCCCACAGTGGCTTTTAGACCTATTCCAAGACTACTCTTCTTCCGCCGCCCTTTTTTCTAAATCATTGACCAGGAATTCGAAAAAATCTGTAAAGGAGGGCCATTCATCGTGGGGGTTTCGAAATTGTCCTGTTACGGC
>JAITET010000060.1 GCA_031281895.1 Puniceicoccales bacterium
CGATTCCATTGTAAAATTGTCCAGTTCATCTTTTAAAGATGCCATGGGCGAAATATTGTCGACCAGTAGTCTTAGTGGAAGAGCTGACGAAATTGTTTCGGAATTGGAAGCTAGGGAAAATGAAAATACGTCCTACATAGGCAATAAAATCGCCATTTCTTATTTGTGTTTAGACTTTTCATCTCCCTATGAGATCTGCATTGGATGGTCTAAAAATGGAGTAAGACATGGTTTCGTAAGCGTGGGAGAATATGTACGTATCATAATTTTGCTGTTGGTGTCGAAAAAAGAGCGCAATTTTTTAAAAATTATCGTCGACCTGATAAATTTTTTCCAAAAACCACCAATCACTAAGTCTCTACAGAAGGCAGAAACATTTGAAGCATTTAAAACTATTTTAATAGATTCGCTAAAAAATATCAATAAAAAGGTTAAATTCGTTCCCATAGACCCCAATGAAATTTTTTTGAAAAATGCCGTCGAAATTGCACGACAGTCGCAATGCACAAATATTATGTTATTTGGTAACATTGATCTTAACAACATCGACATAGAAGAGGTTTTTAGTGGGATAGGGCTAATAAATATCATACAAAGTGACTCCGACTCAAGCAGTATCATCTACGATTCCCACGTGGAGTTTCGCGTTAATGTGATACCAACAAACTGGATTCGTGGTTTTAGAGGAATAATTCTACTAGGCATAGCAAAGAAAATTCTCCTCCACGATGCAAAAGTTTGCTGTGTTGGGAGTAACACAGTTCCAAATATTTTGGACACGTTATTCATAGTCGATGTTCAAAATGAATTTCATCAAGTCATTTCATCCGATGCAAAATTTTTACAGGATGATATAAACCCTGAGGTATTGGAACGTGTATTATCAATCGCCACGGAAATTGCAATTGAAGGGCGGGAAGGGAAAGCCGTTGGCTGCTTATTTGTCATTGGGGACATTGACAAGATTTCTCTGTATATGAAACCACTCGTTTGCAACCCATTCTATGGCTATCCAGAATCCGAACGAAATATTTTCAGTCCATTCATGGATGAAACCATTAAGGAGTTTTCTTTGATAGATGGAGCCTTTGTAATCCGTGGCGATGGCATAATAGAATCTGCAGGAACATTAATTTATACACCAAATCATAATGTCATCATGCCCGGAGGATTTGGAACAAGACATACTGCTGCTGCATCAATATCAAACGTGGCGGAATGTATTGCCATCGCCGTATCTGAAAGCACACGTGCGGTAACGCTATTTAAAAATGGACAAATGTTGCAGGTAATGCAAAAGTAGTGTCATTTCTATAAGGTTAGGCCCATACATGGGGATCAAAAAAGGCGATGTAGGTCGACCTATATTCGTTTCACTTAGAAAAGGCATAAGAAAGAGCAGGAAAAAAAGAAGGGAAAAGAGGCAAAACTTGCCTCCATCCTCCACATTTTCCACTCCTTCGACGATGCACTTTACCATGCCTTTGCCTGACTCCCTTAAGGGGAACGGCTATATTTCCCTGTGGAATAGGAAAATAATACAGAACCAGAAAATTTAAACGGACCAAAAGAAGATGGAGCATGGCATTCCCAGGCCATGTTTCGTCAAAAATATATCTCCAATGAATCGTTTTCCACCGAAGGTTTTCCCCATACCGTTTTGAAGCCGCAACCTAAATGTTCCAGTTTGTTTTGCGCATGTCTCCTTCGAAGGTAAAGGTTTCATACATTTTGAAAGCATTTGCCAGAGAAAATGGAATGTGTCCCCTATTGGCTAGCGATAGGTATTTGTTGAGCAAGTCTTTGTAATCTGGATGAACACAATTGTTGATAATTTCTTGAGCTCGCTGGCGAGGATCTTTTCCCCGCAGATCCGCTATGCCCCATTCGGTTGCCAAAATTTTTACGGAATGTTCCGAGTGATCCATATGGCTGCAGAAAGGCACAATGGTGCTAATCTTGCCATCCTTTGCCGTGGATTTGCATGCAAAAATGGAGATTTGCGAATTCCTGGCAAAATCGGCAGCCCCCCCTACTCCATTTACCACATTGCTTCCCAAAACATGGGTACTGTTAACATTGCCACAAATGTCAACCTCTAAGGCTGTATTTATTGAGACAAGTCCAAGGCGTAGAATGATTTCTGGATGATTGGATATTTCCTGGGACCGCAGAATTAGACGTGTTTTAAAAAAGTCATAGTCGTCGTAGATTTCCTCAAGGCATTCCGGAGTCACGGTTAAAGCTGCTCCGCTCGCAAACAATAGGCTTCCAGACTTTATGGCTTCTACGACGGAATCTTGCAAAACTTCGGAATACATCGTGTTTGGCGTAATCGACGTTTCCGTCGATATCGCTTTTAATATGGAGTTTGCCACATTGCCTACGCCTGACTGGATTGGAAATTGCGGAAAAATACGGCCACTGCGAATTTCATCGGATAGAAATTTTGCAATATGCTCCCCAATGTAATCGGTATCCCTATCTGAACTTGAAAATGTTTTTACCTGGTCAGGAACGTTGGTTCGAACAATACCGATGATCTTTGCTGGATCAACTTTTGTCGTTTCCGTGCCGATCCTATCTCGAACGGTTACCAGTGGAATTGGTCTGGTGTGAGGAGCCAATTCTGTCTCGTAAATATCATGTAATCCACGAATTTTCTTCGGATGATATTCGTTCAATTCAACGACTATCTTTTTTGCATGGCGACAAAAGGTTGGGGCCAATCCTAGGGCAGTAGTAAAAAGAATTTCTCCGGAATCGGAGATATCAGCTGCTTCCACGATGGCCAAATCTATTTCGCCAAACATTTTCTGCTTTACCTGTTGGGCGTAATGGGAAATGTGTATGTCGCAGTAGTGCACTTTACCTTCATTTATTAGATTGCGAATGTCGGAATCCGATTGGTAGGGAACCTTAGAAATTATCGCATCCGCCCGTGCCAAGACACCGTCGATGGTGTCCCCCGTTGATGCTCCGGCCAAAACATGAATCTTAAAAGGTCTGCCGGCAGCATGCTCTTCTTCTGCTTTCCTAGCAATGGCGGGAGCACTAACCTTGGGAACACCAGCAGGCGTAAATCCTCCAAATGCAACACAAT
>JAITET010000015.1 GCA_031281895.1 Puniceicoccales bacterium
TGCGTTTTTTGCTGCCCTGATGTGCCAGGCCAACGTAGCCATTCTGATGTTTTTGCCAATTCTTTCCAACGTTGCCACATTCCTTTTCTTTTGGGCTGTGACATATAAAATAGGAGCCTATGTGGTGCGTTGGCTTGGGGCAGGGACAGAAATGCTGCCGGTGATTACAACCTTTGATAAAAATGCGATCCTTCACTATGGCAAATTTACTGTTCGCATATTTGCCACCATAACCCTTGGGGCGATAATTTTGGGTCCACTTTTGGGTGCAATTTGCAGTGAAATTTACAGATATTATGCCAAAAAGTATGCCAGTAAGTCCTAGCTGCAGAGCAGCTTCCTTCTTGGCTTGTCTCTCCATAAGCTCTACGCACTGTTTTTATCGTTTTGGTGCATCCGTGCAATACTTGTCCCAAAGCGACTCCTTTAATTTTTTCAATGATTCGTGTTCCATCTCATTTCTTTCTCCACTATAATGTGGGGCTAAACAACTAACGGATTAGGTGTATGGTTTTGTTAAACTCATGCCCATTGGCATCTTTCAAGGATAATTTGGCAACTCCTTCTTTCTTATTGAACGAAGAAAGTTTACAAGTTGCCTCCCCCATTGACACGCTGTCACCGATGTTATAAAAAATATATTTCTGTTCACTGGTCAAAACAATTTCCTTTCTGGTAATATCATCACTGATCGTAACCACAGGAAATTCGTAGTAGACACCATCTTTTTCGTACCCTTGTACATCAAACCCAATTACCCGTATTTTTAGCTCTGCACACTTATCCCCAACAGCACATTCCGCATATCTATCCGTTTCAATATCCTTAAACATGATGACAGTTTTACCATCATTTTTGGATTGCGAATATCCCTCCACCCTTATCCGATAAGGCTTATTTCTAACCTCAGACAGATATAGTGGAAAAGTATCATCAACCATGAGAACATCATAGGTTTTAACTATTGTTTTTCCGCTTTCGCCATATACGGATGGACATGTAAATAAATCAAACTCACTGGGGGATTTATCTTTTTTCAAGCTTCGCATCCAGGAAAAATCTTTTTTTGTAAAAGATAAAAATGTTGCCTTCTCCTCCGTCTTTTTATGATTTTCAACGTCTGACTTCATTTCTAGATGGGTTTTACTTTTTTTCAAAGAAAAAGTAACCCACGAGCTGCCAAAGATTAAAGCAACCATCAACATTAAAAAAAGCTTCTTACCATTAGACACGGAGTTATTATACAAAAACTTTTATCATTTTCCTAGAATTTTTTGTCAATTTAAAATAAACCGCGTAGATATTATTTTTTTATTTGTAATTTTTGCTTGCAAATTTCATTTTTATATGTTTCTGCTTGAGAAAAGGAGATTTTATGAAAAACAATGTTATCGACTGTTTTAAGAATGTAGGCAATGTCATCTTGGTAGAGCGAAGGGGTATTTTCAGAGGAAAAGCAATAAATAACTCTAGGGTAGGTTTTTATAAACTGCATGTATCAGGGAAGTTTTTTAAGACGCTAAAGCGTCTATTCAACGCATTAGCCGTGGCAGAGGTAATGGCTGCCTTCCGAAAAACTCCTGAAGAAATCCGAATCGAAGCAATTAAGCAGGAAAGGCTTCAACAGGAAGACGCAATAAGGGAAATAAGTTGTTAGGATTTTTCACGGCTGGAAAATCAAAAAGAGAGCAAGACAGTCCCAAGTTACTTTCGGCATGGGAAAATTTAGAAATAGGCAAATAAAATTTTATAGTCATTAAAGTTGAAAAAGGCCTGTTTGTGTAGATAAAAGCTGAAAATTACAAGTAAAGAGTTGCAAGTAAAGGTGCCTTTTCAACGAAGATGACTATAAAATCCCATATTTTTCGAAAAAATCTTTTTGAGTCTTTGGCTAATCGGCTTGTGTTAACAAGTTTTAGAGGGTGGAAGATGGTGGTAGCATGTTTCAGCTTCGCCTAGATTTTTCTAGCGTTACTAAAACTAGGGAAATATCAACGGGAGTGATACCGCTAATTCTTGAAGCCTGGCCGAGGTTTTGCGGCTTATAGAGTTGCAGCTTTTGCCGACTCTCACTGCTTAGACTTTTTACACTTTCGTAGTTAAATGCGGGAGGAATTTTAACATGTTCCAGCACCGAAGACTTTTCTATGGCTCTTCGTTCACGCTCAAGGTAGCCCGCATAGCTAATTCTATAAATCACCTCATCTTGTACGGACCGAGTTTCACCATAAAAATCATTTGGAAAAGCAATGGTATCTCGATTTCGTGCTTGAACAAGCCAATCTCCTATGGTTTTGGTTTCAAATTTTTCGGAGTGTAAACGCATTATCCAGGAATTTATTTTATCCACTTTCTCGTGGGTTCGTCGGATCCTGGTTCCATCGATTAATTTAAATTTTTCTGCAAAATCCAGCAGCCTGACATCGGCACTCCCATGGTTTAATAGTAACCTGTGTTCTGCCCTACTTGTAAACATTCTATATGGTTCAAATGTTCCTTTTGTTACCAAATCATCGATTAGTACACCTATGTAGGCATCATGGCGTCCCAATATCATCATATCCTGTCCCAATGATTTTCTTCCGGCATTGACCCCCGCCACAAGTCCCTGTCCTGCCGCTTCTTCATATCCTGACGTTCCATTAATTTGACCAGCAAAAAACAAATTTTCTATGATCTTCGAATGTAGGGTGGCATCAATCTGCGTTGGTGGAGCGAAATCATACTCCACGGCATAGGCTGGACGCAATATCCTAGCGTTTTTCAATGCCGGAATACTTTTTAATACCTCCAGTTGCACGTCCAATGGCATACTAGATGATAAACCGTTGATATACCACTCGTCGGAATAATACCCTTCCGGTTCTAAAAACAATCGATGCTCATCATGATCAGGAAATTTTACGCACTTATCTTCAATACTTGGGCAATATCTCGGACCGATACCTTTGATTTCTCCGGAGTAGAGGGGAGAATGGGAAATATTGCGCAAAATTATTTCTTTCGTGGCAGGAGTAGTATGGGTAATCCAACAGGACTTCTGGTCGTGAAAACTGGGACCGAGGATGGCACAGTTTTTTATATCCCCAGCAAATTTTGTATCAAACATATTGTCGAACATTTCCTGGTCCCGGGTGTCGTAAAAAGCAAACAGGCATGGGGAAACGTCTCCACGTTGTTCTTCGCAGGCGGAAAAGTCGATTGACCTCCCTAAAACCCGCGGCGGGGTCCCCGTTTTCATTCTATCAAATTTGATACCATAGCTGGACAGGCTATCCGACAGGTATTGGGCGGAAAAATCTCCCAACCGTCCCCCTAGGATTTTATTTTTACCTATGTGTATCACCCCATGTAAAAATGTCCCACTGGTTAGCACTACCGTTGTGGAAAATATCTCCATACCGGTATCGGTGGAAACTCCAATTATCCTATCGTCTTCCACAATTATTCCGGTAACAATTGCTTGAAAAATAGACAAATTGTTTGGCACTTGGGTGAGAACCTGTTTCATTCGTAGGGCATACATATCTTTATCGCATTGGGCACGGGGCCCTTGTACCGCAGCTCCCTTGGAACGATTTAGAAGTCGAAATTGAATGGCGGTTGCATCTGCATTTATTGCCATTTCACCCCCCAAAGCATCAATTTCACGCACCATATTACCTTTTGCTAATCCCCCAATGGCAGGATTGCAGCTCATCTTTGCAATCGTATCAATATTCCCCGTTACCAATAATGTTTTTGCTCCGACTTTGGATGCGGCAAGAGCTGCTTCGCATCCAGCATGACCTCCCCCGCAGACGATGGTGTCGAAGGCTTTAAAATTTTTCATGGGATATTTTTTTCCAACTTTTAACAAAAATGCGAGGAAAAGTTTTAATATCCCTCGGAATGGGTTCAAAGCCTGGATTATTTTCTGTCTATTTCTCGCCCAAAACCTAGCTTTCATGCGACAATTCTTTGGACAAATCTCAGAAAAAACTTGACAAAATATCCCATTTCTAGTCCTTTTAAGGAATGAGATATTTATTAGTGTGGCGTAGATTAATGTAGTAGTCAGAATCTTAATTTGCAAAACTGATGAAGGGGCATCATGGAAAAAAAAGACATAGACAGTTTAATTGAAGGAAATTTCTTGTTGGAGAAGTCTCGGTGTGACCTTGAAAAGATGGCACGTGGGACCTATTGTCTACATGGATCTTTCGGAGTTGGACAGTTGAAAGGGTATGATGTGGAAAAAAAGCGACTTATTATTATTTTTGGAGATTGTAACAATGAACCTCGCCTAATGGATCCGGTTTTCTGCATAAAAAAATTGGAAGTTTTACAGGACGACCATTTGCTGGTTAAATTCCACAACAATCCAATGGAAATTCGTCAGAAGATGAAAAAATCATCGGTCGCGTTGGTAATGGAATATCTAGAAAAAGCACCGAACCACAAGGCTTCCCTAGGCGACATCGAAAAAACCTTTGGAAGAATAGTAGAAGAAAAAAATTTTAAAAGGTGGTGGAATGTTACCAGAAAACTGATAACCAAGGAACCAAAATTAACCCTAACGGAAGGCAATGTAACCTATCTGGAACTCTGTGACGAGCCTGTCCCAGAAGAAGATCAATTGATGCAACAATTTGATTCCGTACGTGATGTGCATCAGAAAATAATTATTGCAGAAAAATTCTTGTTACTGCTAAAGGCGAACGAATCTTTGAAGGATTTTGGTGTAAGAATTGTTGAGTGTTTGTCCGAAATGTGTTCGTCTAAGGTTAAAAAAATTGCCGCTGCCGACAGATTTCGAGCATGTGTCGTCAGGGATGAACTGGCGAAATTGTCTGGTATCAACATTGATTCATTGAGCCCAAAGTTAGAAGCCCTTGTCGGCGAGTATTCGAACCTGACGAAGGTCTGCGACAATTTACAACCGAATTACTATGTCACTTTTTTAGAGTTAGTGACGCGGGTATTTCCCGATGAATGGGAAAAATTGTGTTTCAATATTTTAAAAAATTGTAACGAAAGGTTGACCAATGAGTGCATCATTTACCTTAAAGACAATTCCTGTGCAGATTCTCTCCGAACAACGTTCGTAAAATGGCTGAAAGAGAAAAGTTTGCGGGCAGTCCTTTTGCAATGGATTATAAAAAATCGTCATGCCAAAAAATTCGAAGAAGTATTTTCGGCAGAATTGATGTCCCATGAACTACTACGGGCGATATTTTGGGCAATCGACAACGAAGCATTGATGTCAGCTGGCAAATTAAGAAAAATCCCACTGGTAGAATTGTTGAACAATGACAGAACATTAATCCGTGATCTATTGTCAAATGCTACGGAAGAAATAGCAAGTGACTTGGCCCAGACTCTACTTATCAACCAGGGAATTGACAACCTTTCAAAAAAATCCCTTTTGGCACGATTTATAGCCATATTTCCTGGGCTCCAAGAACTTGTTTCGAGTGCCAATAAGACAAAATTGCCACAGGATATTTCCCTAAAAGTCTCCCTGGCTAGCTTGGAAAATAAACGCAAGGAATATGACCTACTAATTAAGGAAAAAATACCGGCCAACAAAAAAGCCATTGAACTTGCCCGTGAACATGGGGATTTGAGCGAAAATTCCGAATACAAAATGGCGAGGCAGGATCAAGATACCCTACTGTCTAGAAAAGCTCAGTTGGAAGAAGAGTTAAAAATGGCCCATGTTATCGATTTTGTCAACATTGATACATCAATGGTTTCTATCGGATCCGTTGTAAAAATTCGTCAAGTGGATTCGGGGGAAACCGCTGAATACACTATTTTGGGGGCGTGGGATAGTGATCCTTCCAAAAATGTCATTTCGTACAAAACAAGTATGGCCCAATCATTGCTTGGGAAAAAAGAAAAAGAGATTATCGAAACCATTTCAGAAGATCGCAAAGAAACATGGCAAATCGAATCAATCAACGCCTATACGGGACTCTAAAACACGGCGTCAAAAAGTGATCATAGAAGAAATACTCCACGGGAGGGGAAAAGCGTGGGAGCAACTCCTATACGTACAGTCCCATATTGTGGCGGAGATGGAAATGAGATAGAATACGAATCATTGGAAAAATTACTCATTGCCCGCATAGCATTTCACGGCTAGACCCTTTATGATGGATTTTTGATCCTGGTAGTGCTGCGTGATTTCATCAAAAGCAGATGTAAATAATATCTGAAAATCTAGCAATCTGGACAGTTTGTATTTCAAAACCAGTGGAATTAGTTTGGAAAGATACCACGTGTTTTGAGAAAAAACACTAAATGTAGTTTTGGAAAAACCTTCCATATGGAAGAATTTTGAAGCATAAATAAAATCGTTTTTGGAAAAGTTATGGCCTATAACCTTTAGAAGTCTCAGATCCGCCAATGTTCGAAGCTGTATTAAGGTTCTGTTTCTCGACTGTAGGGCGGAAAGTAGTGCCCTGGCATCGGTGTTATGGAAAAAGTATCTATCTATGGACTTGAATGTTTCCTCCAGGTCATTTTCAAAAAACTTCTCGATTGGTTCGAAAAAATTCCCAGTGTCATAGTCATCGGTCAATGACAAAACATCATCCCGGCCTATGGCATTCTTTCGACCAGAGGTATAGGCTGATAATTTGTTGATCTCCTGTTCCCACAGTCTTGCATTGTTTCCACACTTTGATTGCAACAGCTGAACGGCATCAGGATCTATGGCAATTCCATTGGCATTGGCAAACTGTTCGATGGTATTTGGTCCGGCATTGGAGTCAACATCAATGCTTTCAACGGTAGCCGATTGGGTCAAATCTTTAAAAATCTTCGTTCGCCTATCAATCTTGGCCGTAGAAATTATCACTTTTTTATCATGGGCAGATTTTATACTTTCAAAAAGAGAAAGAACAAGGTCTTTCTGGTCGGTCGACAGGGATGGTTCTCCCAGGAAATAGGCACTGCGTAGCCATACCGTCTGGTTCTCAGGAAATAGTGATAGGGTATCTAGGCAAGAAACGGCATTGCCTATGCCGCTGGAGAGATCACTGGCCTCATCAAATATAAAAATTTCACCTTGGCCATTGCATAGGGAGTTAAATATAACACGAGCGCGACGATCTACTAGGAAATCGTCGCTACCATAAACAAAAGTCACGCTTTTGTTGTTGTCTTGCATTATTTATTAATTTCACGCAGCTCTGCCGGCGTAATATCATTCATTTTTTTCGTAATGAATGCTTTTATTTTGGCATTTGCTCCGTTAATTGCTTTTTCCACGACATTGGCTGATGTTCCACTTGGGAATTTCAAGTTTTTGATCAAACCATCTCCTTGAACTTCTACATGTACGCCACCTTCGTCATATTTTTCAGTATATAAACTCAGCTCCTTTTGCATGGCTTCCATGCCATCCTTCATTTGTGTCATGCTTTTCAGCAATTTTTCCATGTCTTCCATCTTTATCCTTTCGTTATTTTTTTGTTATTTTTCCACATGGTGGAGTAACAATTCCACCGGAAATTATAAATTTCATCCCATCGGTTACAGACATCTTAAGTTCAATAACTTTTCTTTTTGGAATGACCAGCAAAAAACCACTGGTTGGGTTAGGTGTTGTCGGAACAAACACGTTAACAACCGGTTCTCCTATTTTATCCGATACTTCGCCTTCAAATTTACTGGATAAAAATCCTATGGCATAGCTCCCCTCCTTGGGGTATTCGACGAGTAGAGTCTTACTGAAGGCCGCATCGCGGTTTGATCCAAATGTGCTGATTACCTGTTTGACCGTTTTATAGATGTTGTTAACAAAGGGAACATGATTTATGAGTTTTTCCGTTAAACCTATGATCAATTTCCCGAGAAATAATTTCGACAGAAACCCGACAAATACAATGATGATTGTTACCAAACAAATGGAAACAGCATTTGTTATGAAATACATGGTGGATGTGTTGCGAATACTAGCATCCATCCAACAGAATAATATTCTGCTGGCTGGAGCTCCGACATAGCGCAACATCAAATCTATAAAAAATAGTGTTACCCCAATGGGCAGAATCAGGACAATTCCAGTAATAAAAGACTTTCTAAGCGAAACTAACATCAAGATATAAAACACCACAATACGAAAGCTACGAAGGTTGGCAACTGTAAAAAAAGTTTTTATAAAATTATTTCAGGGATAGCTATTAATGGGCTATAAATAGACTATATCCGAGGGTTTTGTTTCCTAAAATTAACAAGGTTTATTATTCAGAACAGCGACGATTCCTTTTTCTTCAACTGGGAAAATTTTTACCTCCTAAAACCTTAGTGGGACCATGGGGAAGCCACCCATTTTGTCGTCGAATAAATGGTTGTTCCGTTCAAGTTAACGCTTGATGGAAACATGGGAATTTTTACCTTGGGACAGAATGGACTTAAAAAAGTTTTTGGCCGACTACGTTACATGTCAAAGTGTGTCATCGGATCTCACATTGGAGAGTGGTATGGCAAACGCCCGTAAATATTTGATAGGATTTTTTAACAGTTTGGCCATCGAAACCCGGGAAGTAAAATTTGGAAAACATGCCGCTATCTTTGCCAAAACAGCCCAAATGCCTGACAAGCCGACCATTTTAGTCTATGGGCACTATGACGTTCAACCAGCGGATGATGTGGAGCTATGGACGAGCGATCCTTTTGTTTTAACCGAAAGAGATGGCCGTTGGTATGGTAGAGGAGCATCGGACAACAAGGGTTGCCATTCCTCAGTTCTGATGGCAATCCATGATTTAATGACTACAAAACAAGAATTGCCGGTTAACTTAAAGTTCATCCTGGAAGGGGAAGAAGAAATTGGTAGCTGTAGCATGCCGCAACTTCTACACAGCATGCGGGATGAATTAGCTGCCGACTTTGCCCTCGTTGTAGATACTTGTTCGTTGGACAAGGAAAATATTGTCATCACAACGGGGTTGCGCGGAATAGTTGGATGTGAGGTAAAACTAAAGGGACAAGACCACGATTTGCATTCCGGGTACGGCGGATGCCTATTAAATCCCATAGGGGCACTCGTTGACCTTTGTTCAGCCTTGCATACCCCTGAAGGGCTTGTCAACGTTCCCAGTTTTTACGATGAAGTTGTCCCTCCCCATAACTGGGAGCGGGAGCAAATGAAACGTTTGCCGAATCTAGATGATGAACTTAAAAAAAACCTTGGCATAAAATGTTTCAAACTTCCCAACGGTGATTTTTCTGCCGCTGAAACCATTCGATTTTTGCCGACACTGGAATTCAATGGTATCAGGGGAGGATTTCAAGGAACGGGCATAAAAACGATAATCCCAAATTGTGCCTCCGTCAAAATATCCTGCCGTTTGGTTCCCGATCAAAATGCCGAAAAGATTAAAAATTTATTGGCTGAAACAATTTCCAATCTTTGTCCCAAGGAAATGTCATTGGAAATAAAATTTGAACAGGCTTCGAATCCATATTTATTCGATGTGCGCAATAGCAAAAATGAAACACTTTCTAGGGCGATAAAAATCGTCGAAGAAGGTATTCAATCTACATTTGGCAACCCCCCGCTCTATTTGCGGGAAGGCGGAAGTATAGGATTGGTTTCCATGCTAAAGGAAACGTTGGGCATTGATTCCCTACTCATTGGACTATCTACGGCCAAAGACAATATCCATGCCCCCGATGAAAGTGTAGAAATTGCAATGTTGGAAAAAGGGAGGAAATTTTTTAGGGAATTTTTCCCAAAATTCTGAAATTGAAAAGCATGCGAACCATTACCCATTTCCACAAATTGAGGAACAATCGCATAAAAATGTTTTATGGGGTAGCAACGCTAGTATTTGCCTATCTGATTTGTGGGCTTTTCTATCGTCAAATTATTCAACATAGATATTTCCAACAGAAGGAAAGTCGTCAAAATTCACGGCGAATCGTTATCCCCGGCATGCGAGGAAATATTTACGATAGAAACGGCGTATTGTTAGCGGGGCATAGAAGTACTTTTTCCATTAGTCTATATTTACATGAATTATACGACGAATTCCGAGAGACATACCTAAAACGTGCAAATACTTTGCGACAGAATAATGTTAAATTTAACGCAAAGGAATTACGCCGTGGTAGCAGGGTCGATGTCGTCAAAAAATACCTGGATTCCATCAATGAAACGATAGGGTCGAGCTACGCGGTTTCAAGCGATGCAATAGAAAAACATTTGGCCCAAAAGTTTTTGCTGCCCATGAAGATTGCCGACGATATTTCCCAGGAGGTCTATGAAAGATTGATGTACATTCTGCCGAAGAATTCCCCTATGCAGCTGTCCATGGACGAGGTAAGGTACTATCCATATGGAGATCTTGCATGTCACATCATTGGATATGTAGCGATGGATGAGTACCATGGGCAATCTTTGGACGAAAAGATCAAAACATTTACCACTAAATGCCAAATGGGAAAATCGGGGATTGAGCTGGGCGCGGATGAGGTTTTACGTGGGATCCCCGGCCACGAGCTGTGGCAGATTGATACCCTTGGAATGGCGAGGACTTTGCTAAAATCTGAAAGTCCTAGGCATGGTAGTTCCATACGGCTTAGCGTCGATAAAAATTTGCAAGGTGTGGTCGAGCGGGCTCTCGGAGATAATAGGGGTTGTGCAATTGTAATGAATGTGCGCAATGGTGAAATCCTGGCAATGACAAGCAAGCCATCCTACAACATAAATCTGCTAATTCCGAAAATTTCCTATGACACCTATGATCAGATAACCTCAAAAGGTGGCTGGTTGAATCTGGCAACCCAGGGAAAATTTCCTCTTGGTTCCGTATTTAAATTAGTTTCATCCATAGCATTTTTACAGTCCGGTGAAGTGCTAGGAACAGATTCCGTTTTTTGCTCAGGCGTAACGGAAGTTGGTGGTAGAAAATTTACCTGTAAAAATCACACGAGTAACATCGACATAACATTTGAGGATGCCATCGCTAGGAGTTGTAATACCTTTTTCTATGAAAATGCCAAGAAAGTAAAAAAGGATAGGCTAATTAAAACCGCCATTGAGCTGGGTTTTTCCGAAAAAACTGGTATTGAATTACCCCATGAGGGCAAAGGTTTTGTTCCCACCGAAGCATGGAAAAAAGCTCAAGGTTTTGGGAGTTGGGTTGGCGGAGACACCCTTAATCTATCAATAGGCCAGGGATATTTGCTTGTCACTCCCATTGAAGTTTGCTGTTTTACTTCCTCAATTGCGGCAAACAGGTTACGAACAAAACCGACAATTTTTTTCAATGGAAACTGTGGCAATTTGCCCAATTATCCGTCCCTTGGTCTGGATGAGATGGATTACAATTTCCGAGTCAATGCAATGGTTGAGGTCGTAGAAAATCGGTCGGGCAAACATGCCAAGGTAGAAAATTTAAAAGTCGCAGGGAAAACAGGAACAGCTCAGTTTTTCGACCATGGGGAAAAAAGAAATCTGGCATGGTTTACCTGCTTTGCCCCCGTCGACGACCCTGAAATTGCTGTTACTGTCATGGTCCAGGAAAAAAGTCAATATGACTCCTATTGGGGAGGGACAAATGCCGCTCCCATAGCAAAAAAAATCATCGCAGAATATTTTACCAAGAAACAAATTTCTACACTTAGAGACACTTCCCTGTGCACCAGCGAGCTGTAATCAACTGACTCTCTGACATTGTCCATCATATTGCAATGATTTTATCTTTCGCAATGATATTTCTTCGACTTGAACAACTCTGTTTTCTTTTATATTTTTCATTGACATGGGAAAAAACTGAGAAACTTTTCGAGAAAGGAGATTTTTCACTCCATACGAAAACTCCCGGCCAAAACTAAAATTAATGAACTGCCTCCACGACACTGCGGATCAACATGATGCCGTCATACTTTTTTAAGTCAAGTGTATTTCAAATTTTATTTCATCGCCCATAATTTGTGGAGAGACTTTACTTGCAAGCCATGGGAAAATTTTTATCTAGTGCACCAATTTTATGAAAGTAAGCGCAAAGTGGTTGAGTAGGTATTTGGACATAAGAATTGGCGAAGAAGAGCTTTGTGAAGCTCTTACCAGCATTGGGCTAGAAGTCGAAGGAATTGAACACCTGGGAACTGCTAGGCAAAAAACACTCGTCGTGGGGGAGATTAGAGAAATTCGACAGCACCCCAATGCCGAGAAATTGTCAGTGTGTACGGTGTGTGTCGGATCAAACGATATCCGACAGATTGTTTGTGGGGCAAAAAATTTTAAACTGAATGACCATGTTCCCGTTGCGTTGCCCGGAACGATATTGCCTGGAGGTTTTAAAATCAACAAAAGTAACCTGCGTGGGATTGATTCCGATGGCATGATGTGTAGTGGGAAAGAACTTGGTTTGGGCGAAGATCACTCCGGCCTACTGATTCTCGAACGAAGTACGCCCGTTGGAACGTATCTCCACGATGCCATTGATGTTAATTGGGACACCATTTTCGACCTATCGTTGACTGCAAATCGGGGAGATTGTCTAAGCCACATTGGAATTGCACGGGATTTAGCAACAAAGTTAAACACAACATTGAAACCTCCGCAAATCCATGGAATTGAAGTTTCTGAAAGGGAAAGGCCACAGGGGCATTTTTTGGAAAAAATTTCCATCGAAACTGACAATTGTGGATACTATTCAGCCATTTGCATAAAAAATATTAAAATTGGGGATAGTCCCGATTGGATGAAGCGTGATCTCGCAGCCGTTGGAGTGAGGTCCATTAGTAATGCGGTGGACATTGGCAATTGGGTAATGATGGAAACGGGGCAACCGGTACACGTTTTCGACGCAAAAAAAATCCGAGGAAACCAACTAATCATCAGGCAAGCAAAGGATGGGGAAACCATCATTTCCCTCGATGGTCAGAAAAGAATATTAAACGGAGACATGGTTGTAATTTGTGACATGGAACGTCCGCTTGTCGTTGCAGGTATTACCGGTAGCATAGATGCGGAAGTCGATGGCAATACAACGGATATTTTGATAGAAAGTGCCTATTTCAATCCGGACAACATAAGAAGGTCCGCCAAGACTTTGAATATTTCCACGGAGAGCTCCTACAGGTTTTCCCGGGACATTGATAAAGCAAATATTGCGAACCATGGAATGCGGGTAGCAAATTTGATGGCGGAAATCTGCGGAGGTGAAGTTGTTGCAGCGTGTTGGAAAGTGGACAATTTAAGGGAAAAAACCATAGTTATCGACTTTCAACCATCGTTGATAGAAGAATTATGCGGCTTTGCCATTCCCATCGAAATTGCGGAAAATATTTTGACAAAACTTGGGTTTCTCATCGAAAAATCAAATGGAAAGAATTGGAAGATGACGGTGCCAGCACATCGTCCAGATATAACCTGCACTCCCGACATCGTGTCCGAATGTCTGAGGATATATGGTACGGATAAAATTCCGACGACTCCTACGAAATGTACCGGTATTCAACATGAGTCAGACCGTTCGGCGGTATTCTGCCAAAATGTAAGTAATTACCTGGCCGGTCAAGGATTTTTCGAGTGCTATAATTTTGCCCTTCGCAGTGGCAATGAAATAGAAAATTTGTTTGGGGAAAATGCAGCCCTATCCATGCGTAACCCTTTCAATGCCGATCAAAGCTGCTACAGGAACTCATTAATCCCTGGATTACTAGACGCCGTTAAATTCAACATCCAAAATGGCAATTCGGATATTAAATTTTTCGAAACGGGGCATGTGGTGCTGAGGATCGGTGAAAAGTTTAACGAATGTTTGGCCATCGGCTGTGTGATGCCAACCAAACCGTTGGAACGTTCATGGCAATCGATAAAAGCGGCAGATTTTTATGATGTTAAGGCTTTAATTTTGCCAATTTTAAAAAATTTCTCCCAGCGGCTATCACAGTTTAACCCCATAAAAATTAGCAACATTTGGCAGCCCGAACATGCGGCCTGTTGTGGATTCTTAAACCATGAAAAGTTTCAGGCAACATGTGGATTTCTTAGTGGGGAACTGACCAAGGCTTTTGACATCAAACAGTATGTTCTTGCAGCTGAAATAGTGATTCATCCCACCATTTTTAGTAGAAAACTGGAAAAAATTTCCCATAAACCATTCAGCCAATTTCCCCGCATATCAAAGGATCTGTCTCTCATAGTAAAACTTTATGAACCTGCTGCCAATGTCGAAGATAAAGTAATGAAAGCCGCCCAGAAGAGCATTTCGAATGACGTTTTCATAGAATCAATCAAGGTTTTTGATGTTTACCAAGGTAAAGAAATCCCAGATGGCACAAAGAATATTGGACTAACGATAAATTATCGTTCCAATGGTAGAACATTGGTAGATTCCGAAATACAGGCGGCATTTAATGCCATGCAATCGGAAGTTGAAAAATCATATGAGATAAGGAAACAATCATGAAAGATAAAAGTTTTGACCATAGCGTACACATCGAAAATATCGCAACACTGGCACGCATTCACTTGGCAGACCAAGAACGACAAGATCTGGCGAAAAGTCTCGATGAAATTTTAGAATACTTCGATAAGCTAAGAACAGTGAATGTTGAAGGCGTAGAACCGTCGGCCCATGCATTCCCGCTCTATGATATTCTCCGGGATGATGAAGTTGGAACTCCATTTGATGTAAAGACCGCCCTACAAAATGTTCCTAAACGGAGAAATAATCAGGTTATAGTGCCAAAAATCGTGGAATAGGAAAACTCATGGATAGCGAAATTTTTTATAGATCAGTATCTGCATTGGACACTTTATTAGATTCCGGAAAGCTGACGTCCATTGAGTTGACAAAGGCTGTTATCGAAAGGACAAAATCAATTGATGCTAAACTGCATGCTTTCATTTCCTTTGATGAAGAAAAAACATTAAACGAAGCGGCTCAGTGCGACAGGCGGCGAAAAGCAGGTAAAAAATTGAGTAATTTGGATGGCATTCCAGTAGGGATAAAAGATCTTATTTCAGAACGGGGGCAACCGCTCACCTGTGGATCGAAAATTTTGGATGGATATGTTTCTCCCTATGATGCAACGGTGATAGAACGCATGCGCAATGCCGGATGTGTACTATGGGGCCGCCTCAACATGGACGAATTTGCCATGGGGTCATCCAATGAAAATTCCTACTATGGTAAAGTTGCAAACCCATGGGATATTTCACGGGTACCCGGGGGAAGTAGCGGAGGTAGTGCCGCTGCGGTAGCATCTGGGGAAACGATTCTAGCTCTGGCCAGTGATACGGGAGGATCCATTCGCCAGCCAGCAGCATTTTGCGGCATAGTCGGCCTTAAACCAACCTATGGAGCAGTCAGCCGCTATGGGCTTGTGGCATTTGCCAGTTCCCTCGACCAGATAGGTCCAATGGGACGTTCCATTGAAGATGTCGCCACATTATTTCATGTCATCTCCGGGTACGATGATAAGGATTCGTCTAGCTATCCGGTTGATAAAACAAATCATAACATCGAGTCCGTAAAAAGTAAAACGATCAAAACCATTGGTATTCCCACTGAATATTTTGGAGAAGGATTGAATCCCGAAGTTCGGCAGGCAATCGACGATGCCGTCGGATTTTATAAAAAAGCTGGCCATAGGATCAAGGAAGTCTCACTGACCATGACTGAATATACCATGGCAGTTTATTACGTCATTGCAACTGCCGAAGCATCATCGAATTTGGCACGGTTCGATGGTATTAGATACGGCTATCATTCTGAAAGTGCAAAGGATGCTGTTGACCTTTACTATAAAACCCGTGGGGAAGGTTTTGGTTCCGAAGTTAAGCGGAGAATCATGCTCGGAACCTACGTGCTCAGCAATGAAAATTTCGAATCCTATTACTTGCGAGCACAAAAGGTACGAACTCTGATCAGGAATGACTTCATGGAAGCCTTTAAAAATGTCGACTTACTAATTACTCCTGTAACTCCGAGCCTGGCATTTAAAATTGGAGAAAAATCTGCCGATCCATTGCAAATGTATCTGAGTGATATTTACACGATATCTATCAATCTAGCTGGCCTCTGTGCCCTATCTCTGCCCTGTGGATTGTCTTCAAATGGACTACCAATAGGACTCCAGGTAATAGGCAAACCTTTTCACGAACATGAAGTCCTGTCGTTGGGATATGAATTTGAACAGGCCCACGATTTTAAAAACATGCACCCAACCATTTAAAAAAGGAGACCAGAGGGTTGAAATGTGGTCCTATTTCCCAATACAAAAATTGGAAAATATCAAGTCTAGCATCTTTTCGTTGTCATAGGTCCCCGTGATTTCTCCGAGAATTTCAAGGCATTGGCGGATATCGCTGGCAATGGTTTCAACGTGTAGTGGCTGTGGCAATTTGGATTTTGCCGCTTCCAGGCATGCATTTGTCCGACGCAGAATGTCGACATGTCGAGCATTCACCACGATGTCGATGTCGCTGTTTAAAGTTTTATTTCTAGAAATTACTTCTAAAATTTTTGCTTTCAGTACCCGCGGATTTGTCTCGTTTTTTATGGAAATTTCAATCCTGTCCAAATGTGGCAAAAAATCTTCAACGGCACAATTTTTTTGCAAGTCGATCTTGTTAATAACAACCAATGCGTTTTGATCGTTTAAACCGTTGATAATTTCCCGTGGAATCGCTGGCAATGTGTTCGAATTTATGTTCGCCACTATTAAAAAGAAATCAGCACTTGAAGCCTTTGCAATTGCTTTTGCAATTCCCGTTTTCTCAATTTCGCCCAATGCTCTACTTCGCAAACCTGCCGTATCGCAAATTTTCAAAACGTTATTACCAATCACAATTTTTTCTGAAATTATGTCACGGGTAGTTCCAGCAATTTCACTGACAATAGCCCGATCTTCACCCAGTAGGAAATTAAACAGGCTACTTTTCCCGGCATTGGGTTCTCCCAATATTACCGTTGAGATACCGTTGTTGATAATCGAATAATATTTGTTGCTCCCGATCAAGGTTTCTAGCTCTTTAATGGTCGCTTCAATCTTTTGCAAAATGTCATGGGAAAAAGTTTTTTCATCGAAAATTTCATCGTCTGAAAAATCTATTTCCGTCTCCACCCTTGCGAGAACGTTCAATAGATTCCTACTCACCGCATTAATTCTATCGCTCAAGATACCACTGAGCTGATTTTGGGCCACTTGCATTGCCCGTTCATTCGTTGCGTGAATCACATCTGCAACCGCTTCTGCTTGACATAAATCCAACTTTCCATTTAGGAAAGCACGTTTCGTAAATTCTCCCGGTTCTGCCAACCTACAACCTCTCGCACATAGGTCTGCCAAGATATTTTCAACTATCAACATATTTCCATGGCAGTAAATTTCCACGGCATCCTCTCCCGTATAGGAACTAACAAATGGGAAAAACACCATCAAGACATCATCGAGTAGTTCTCCTCCCCTTGACAAATATTTACAATGGAACAGCGTTTTGGGAGAAAATTCACCCCTGAAAGTAAAATGGCAAAACAGCGATTGGCTTAAAGGTCCACTGACGCGAACAACCGCTATGGCAGATATGCCAGC
>JAITET010000016.1 GCA_031281895.1 Puniceicoccales bacterium
GTAAATTTGCCATAGTGAAGGATCGCATTTTTATCAAAGGTTGTAATCACCGGCAGCATTTCTGTCCCTGCCCCAAGCCAACGCACCACATGGGCTCCTATTTTATATGTCACAGCCCAAAAGAAAAGGAATGTGGCAACGTTGGAAAGAATTGGCAAAAACATCAGAATGGCTACGTTGGCCTGGCACATCAGGGCAGCAAAAAACGCAACAATGACGTGAACCACATAGGGGAGTGGTGTTAGGGTTATTATCCATCCGATGTAAAATGCCGGTACTACTTCTGAAACCCTGAATGACCACAGATAGGACCTTTTCCGTGCTGCATGGGCAAATTTATTCAAAACGGGGTATTTGTGAATGGACGATTTCCTAGGCATATGGCGTAGGAATTTCTTAACAAACCGAATGCGTTTAAACTTTGGGTTTTTGTCTTCCGAATTCCTCTGTTTTTTATCTATCATCACCGTGGGTTATGCTTCAATAATCGACTTTAGCAACCCATCTTTTGATGAAGAATGAGATCGTTAGATAAGTCACGCGAAATTTATATCCATACAAAATTAAACGTTGTTTAGGAACTAATTTATACGAATTTCAAATTTTTTTATTAAAATTTAAAAATTTAGCTTTTTTTTTTGCTAAAAATTTGTACACCTGACAGGCGTCGGAGTTTTGTGCCATTTCCTGTGAACAAATATAGCTGCCCACGACCCTTTGGGAAGATTGGGTTTTTTTCTAAAGGTTGGGATACCTTTCGAGAGGAAAGACGCTTAGCAACCGAGAAAGTAATAGCTCCCAACAATCCTGGAGAGTTGTTAACTTTTTTATATTGTATCGCTTCATAGGACGAAAAACGAGACCGATACACTTCAGACCCCTTATCCGCCATATTCGCGCCACTTTTTGTAGCAATTATGCTCATTCAATAACCCCCATTTATGACGAAAAACAACTTGCAAATCTTCACGCTATTGCTCTTCGTTCGCGATTAACTCCGCATCTGTAGACATTTTCTCTAGTCGGGAAATCCAACTTTCAGTTACTTCTACAAAGAGAGCCAATCTCTCTTCAAAACTTTCTTTTCTTTTTAGGGGAAGTTCCATTGGAAATGCCAGCACGACGGTTTGAGTTTGTTTATCGATACCTATGGTAGCCCCTTGCGTGCCCTTCCAAAAAAGGTTTGATTCCAACAATGTCTCAAAAATTATCTCCCGTCCTTCAAAGGGGACCTCGCCAATGTAGGAATATATTATTAATAGTTCCTTCTCTACGTCTAATTCGATATTTAAAACGACCTTATCATCAAATAATAATACGCAATGGTCATTTTCATCGAGAGCCAAACCAGGTAGATCCAATGATTTACCAATCGTTTTCAACAATTCATCCACATATTTATGCAAATCCATTTTCAAATACGCCCCGACGTTGATATGTTATGGTGTACGATTTTTTCCACAAGTCAACACTTTTATGAAATTAAAAACAATTGCAAGCCTAAGATTGTATTCTTTTTGGGAAAATGTATAAAAAATCATCATTCGCAGACAAAAATAACATAAAGACAATTCTACGGGCATACTTTCCAGGCATATTTTCAAAACCTTCCGCCCAAACAAAAGTGCTGACTCTCGGAGGAAAAATCTTTTTTTGAACAGCGATGATGTCGAAAAAAGAACGGAAATTTTGGCAAAAAAAACAAAAAAGTGAGAAAACGCGTCATGTGGCATGGAGTATGGTAGTTTTTATTTTGGCTACATTGCTGCTTATCGCGTTCATTGACTTTTCACCGGACCAGACAAGGTTAGTCACCGCGTGCACAGATGATCAACTGGCAGATCAAAATATTGTCGGAGAATTCGGAGCCAATGTGGTATTTTTTAGCATGAGATACTTCGGTTTTGCCGCATGGCTGATACCGATTACGCTATTTATCATTTCTCACATGCTATTTATGCCCGAGACAAAACCTCTAAACAAAGGGCGTATAACTGCGTTAGTCATGATGTTTGCCAGCGCAACGGGATTTTTAGAGTATGTCCAACGATACTATCTGTCGACGGAAACGTTTCTAAGGTTTTCGAACAACAAATTTTCCGCAGGATTGGGAGGAACAGTTGGATACTTTATATTTCATCACATGGTTGAAAGAATATTTGCCGCCACGGGCAGTGCCATTTTACTATTCTCACTCTTTGTTCTGTCCTCTCCATACATATTTACGGCAAGCCTATCTTTGGACGGAGCACTGAAAAAAAATATCCAACGCTATGGATATTTTCGCACCATTATCTGGGGAGGTTTGAAATTCACCTGCATCGCTTTATACAAATTAATGGCATGGATCATAAAGAAAATTTTTTCCGCGGTGGCATGGGCATGGCGAAAAACATTCCACATGGGTGGGGGGCATACTTCTCAGACGAACACAAACAAACGTGACCAACATGGGGCCGACAAATCTTCTCCCCATGAACGTGGAGTGCCCAAGGGTGATTATATTTTACCTCCCATAGAATTGTTGCAGCGGGCTAAAAAGACGTCCAGCGACGATGATCATTCCGCCGTTTCCAAACAGCTGGTTGATACCCTTGCCCAATTTGGAATTGCCGTGCAGGCCGGCGAAGTCCACATCGGTCCCGTCATAACAAGATACGAAATTTCTCCTGCACCGGGCGTACGGGTGGAAAAAATTATCAACTTGGACAAAAACATTGCCCTAAATCTACGGGCCCAATCCGTCCGGATCCTTGCTCCCGTTCCCGGCCGAGGGTGTGTCGGTGTGGAACTTCCCAATCGCAATCCACAAATGGTATGTCTACGTGAAATCCTCGAATCCAATGATTGGCATACCATGAAGGCAGACATTCCCATTATTCTTGGGAGAGGAACGACGGGGGAACCCATGATCAACGATCTGTCGAAAATGCCCCATCTGCTTATCGCGGGTGCAACCGGATCGGGCAAGACCGTTTGCATAAATTCAATCATTGCGTCGCTGGTATACCATTCCACCCCCGATGATTTGCGATTTATCATGGTCGACCCGAAAATCGTAGAAATGCAGGTGTTTAACAAATTGCCCCATATGCTCATTCCCGTGGTAACGGACCCAAAAAAAGTTCCCAATGCCTTAAAATGGTTAATCTCCGAGATGGAGCTTCGCTATAAAATTTTTGCCCGACTAGGCGTTCGCAACATTGCCGGTTTCAATGCGAAGATTTTGAAAAATGCCGATGCAGTTGCCCGTGCCGAAGAACTGGAACGGTCTCTTTCTCCTGAAGAACGTTCTGCCATGAGCACTGTCATTCCCCAAAATCCAGAAAATGTCGATATTCCCAACCAAAGAATGCCGTATATCGTTTGTATCATCGATGAGCTGGCCGATTTGATGATGGTTGCTCCCGCCGACATAGAAACCTGCGTGGCACGGCTCGCCCAATTAGCCCGTGCAGCAGGAATACATCTGATCCTTGCCACCCAACGCCCATCCGTAAATGTCATCACGGGCATCATCAAGGCAAATCTACCAAGCCGCATTGCATTCAAGGTGGCATCGAAGGTCGACAGCAGAACGATCCTCGATGCGGGAGGGGCGGAAGCACTGCTCGGGAGAGGCGACATGCTCTTTCAACCTCCAGGGGCCAGTGGTCTGTTGCGTGCCCAGGGTGCTCTTGTTTCCGATGAAGAAATCAACAGAATCGTAGACTTTTTACACGATAAAAATGGGGATCCGGAATATGCCATGGACATCCATGCCCTCGTGGAAAATGGGGAAGATGGAGATGCTGAATTGGACAATGAGAACTGGGAAGATGACATGATTCCCCGAGCCCTCGAAATCATACGCAGCAATGATCGGGCCTCCATATCTTTTCTCCAGCGGAGATTAAAAATTGGGTATAATCGGGCGGCGAGGATCATGGAAACGTTGGAGGCCAAAGGGTTGGTGAGCAATCAAAATAA
>JAITET010000091.1 GCA_031281895.1 Puniceicoccales bacterium
TGCGAGATCACAAGAGCGCATAAAGGAGTTTTACCAGAAAATACATTCCCTACGAGAACAAATTCAGTTCTCAACATCGGCTAGACAGTCAATCGAAGAAGCTTTACAAAGTTTAAGAAAAATTCATGGTCAAGAAATCAAAGATGGATACAATATCATTCCGAAGGCCGCAAATTTGCTCAATGGCACCCTAACTATAGGGGGAAAACAACTGTCATCCATCGACATAGCGGCTATTTACAGGGATAACATTTTGTGTTGCGAGAACTTTTTGGAAGCCTTTTCCACAATTGTTGTCATATGCTATGGTAATCCGTGATTCGGCCAGACTTACTCCGTATCGATATATGGCAGATTTGGCCAGGGAACACACGCCGATGGAAAGAAAAGATTCACAATCGAAAAAAACAAAGGATGAAGGAATCAATGTAAAAGATTTCAACACAACGGTCCATATGCTGCTCGAATTATTAGGTAGAGATATGGAATCTGCTAATCCGTCGCGGGATAGGGACATGCTTGTGTCTATACGGGATGGCTTGTTTCGTGTGGAAGTAGCTGGTCAACTGTTCGAACACATAAAAGCATATCGAGCATTGTTGGTAAAACATTTCCCAGAATGTGCGGTGGTTGAATTTAACAAAGAGCGGCATATTCATCTTACGGAAGAGGCTGCAAAATTATCGGTCCAAGCATTTGCTGGGAAAATGCAGATACAAGAGTTTTTGAGAGGATTTGGGGTCGATATGGAAAATCCTCAAATGGCAATATTTGCCATAACGCAATTTATTGAAATGGTGCGCCAATTGCCGCTGAAATTTTTTGTGGATCCCGATAATAGGCTGCAGATAATTACTGCCATGCAACGCGAATTGGACGAATTGATTGTGCTGGAGGAGAGTACACAAGAAGAAATAGTGGAAGGTGTAAACGATTAAAATTATGCAACTCGGTGAAGTATTACAAGAATTTGGAGCTCTGACTGGTTTTAAAACTCTTGAAACCAACGAAAATGGTGTTGTCCATATGACAATACACGGGATTGGAGATTTGTTCATCGATGAAAAATATCGCGATGAATCGGGAGGTTGTGTAATTATATACCTTTTACGAGTATATGACCGTGTGGATGGTAATGTGTATAGGCGAGCTTTGTCGTTGTGTGACTATGAACCAAACGAAGAATTTTTGGTAAACCCTGTTTTGCACAATGATCAAGCCCTTGGGTTCGCAATTAAATGTCCACTGATAACTTTCGATTTAAATGTTTTGCAAAAAGTCGTTCATAAATTAAAAGATTTGCAGGATAGGCTCAGAGGATCTCTATCCGCATAGGAAAGTTTGATAAATGGATTCCGAAGAAAAAAATAAAAAACCGACCAAAGATGCTGAAAAATACGCCATGGATTTCGGTATTGTAAATATATCGAAATTGTCAGTAGGCGAACAACGAATGCGTTTACCGGGGAATGTGTCCATTGATCCATGCGAAGGAAAAATAGAAGAAAAACTGAAAAAGGTCCTAGAGTTTAAAACCCTAAACAAATCGATGATACAACTGCTACGACCATTCGTAACGGATAGAAGTATACTTACCCCCCAACGATTTAGGTTAAAAATCAGCCAGGTATGTAAGATTTTTGCCGATGTCATAGAAAAGGAAGGTGAAAATTATCCATACAAGGAACTCTTCGAGGATGTCATAGATCTATTGAAAAACGAAGAAGAAAAATGTGAACTCCTCGACCAATATCGGCATATGTTATTAATGGGATGATACTTATGCCTAAAATGTGTTGATTTTTCTTTTTGCTACGCTAACATGTTTCTTCGAATTTAAGCTGTGTGGATAAAAGTCAGAGAGAGTTTCTTTTAGTATTGGCGTATTTGTACGTTTGTTATGGCAAATACGATGAAGCTTTAATGCTGCACAGGGGGTTATATGAATTTTTCCCAGATGACATAGAAGTATTGCTCGGTCTAAGTTTTTCACTATATTTTACGAATCGCCCACTCGAAGCGATACAATATCTGGAAAAGCTTGATGGAGTCGCAATGATATCCAAACATCAAAAGTTATTCTTTTTGTTGAAAAGCCATGTAACTTGGAGCATCGGCCGAGATAGTGAAGCACGGGATAACCTTATTTATTATCTCGGGTTGGAGGAAAAAGAAATTCGAGAACAAGAAGCCAATGTTGGCAAAGGAGTGGAGGAGTATCTATTGTGAGTGCAAAAGGTGGAGTATTAAAGTTATCGAGGTTCAATGATATTATTTTGGCCTTTTTGGTTATGATGATCATAGTGTTAATGATCATCCCGATCCCAACGTGGCTGCTCGACGTGCTCCTTGCGGTTAATCTTACCATATCCGTGCTGTTGCTCATGCTAGCGATGTATATTCCGCGAACGTTGGAGCTTTCTACCTTCCCAAGCATATTGCTGTTTACCACTCTGTTTAGGTTAGCCCTTAACATTACAACCACTAGGCAAATTTTAATACATGCCGATGCCGGAGACATTATTCACACATTTGGAAATTTCGTCGTTGCAGGAAACTTTGTCGTCGGTGCGGTTATATTTTTAATCCTGCTGATTGTACAATTTGTCGTTATTGTCAAGGGTGCTGAGCGTGTTTCTGAGGTCGCCGCTAGATTTACTCTCGATGCCATGCCGGGCAAGCAGATGAGCATTGACGCTGATTTGCGAGCCGGTGCCATTGATAACGATACGGCAAAATTTAAACGTGATGAACTCGGCCGTGAAAATCAATTGTATGGGGCGCTCGATGGGGCAATGAAATTTGTAAAGGGAGATGCCATTGCCGGCTTGATCATAACAACGATTAATATAATAGCGGGGCTTATCATAGGCATTACCCAGAAGGGAATGGATGTAAACAAGGCATTGAAAACTTAC
Organism: Puniceicoccales bacterium; assembly: GCA_031281895.1. Classification (GTDB taxonomy): domain Bacteria; phylum Verrucomicrobiota; class Verrucomicrobiia; order Opitutales; family JAIRKQ01; genus JAIRKQ01. The sequence goes on from JAITET010000091.1 coordinate 2,919, forward strand.
TCAATTTTGACAATTGGAGATGGCTTGGTTTCCCAGATTCCTGCCCTTTTGATCGCGATAACATCCGGTGTTATTGTTACCCGTGTTGCTTCTGACGCATCCAGTGCTTTGGGTCAGGATATCGGCAAACAAATATTTGCCCAACCGAAAGCGTTGCTCATTGCCGGTGTGATGGTTATCCTTATGATGCTAATTCCGGGATTTCCAAAGATCCCATTCTCAATTTTGGGAATAATGTTATTTTTCGGAGGCAAAAGAATGTCCAAACCCGCACGGGCAACGACACCTACAATTTCTCGAACGGGGGCAGGATTACCATCCGATGCAACCCCGAAAGCATCGCAAGCGAAACAGGATGATGGTGAATTTTCCGTCACAGTACCATTGCTATTGGATGTGGCGACGGTTATAGAACAATCCGTTGAACCCGACCTCCTAAATGATCAACTGATCCAGGTTCGCCAAGCTCTATACTATGACCTTGGGGTACCATTTCCCGGAATTCACCTGCGATTTAATGAAAATTTGAGTGATGGTATGTACCAAATTCTACTCCAGGAGGTACCCGTATCTCAAGGAAAAATATTGCCCGGCCATGTCCTTGTTCGGGAGACAAAGGAAAGCTTGGGAATTCTAAACATCCAGTTCAAAGAAGAAAAACCTTTCTTGCCGAATATGCCATCACTGTGGGTGGAAAATACATTGATTCCACAGCTTGAACGGGCAAACATTCAATACATGAAAACTCCACAGATATTTACTTATCACCTATCATTCATTCTCAAAAAGTATGCATCGGAATTCCTGGGGTTGCAGGAAACACGGTTTTTGTTAGAAAATATGGAAAAATTGTTCCCCGAACTCGTCAGGGAAGTCCAAAGGGTATTACCCGTTCAGAAAATTTCCGAAGTATTGCAACGTTTGATACAGGAAGAAATCTCCATTAGGAATCTGCGATTGATCATGCAATGTTTGATCGAGTGGGGACAGAAGGAAAAGGAACCTATCCTATTGACAGACTATGTCCGTACGACCTTGAAGCGCTACATCAGCTATAAATATTCCGGAGGACAAAACATTTTGGCGGTTTACCTGCTTGATCCCGCCGTTGAAGATGTCGTCAGAAAGGCCATTCGCCAGACATCTGCGGGAAGCTATCTTGCCCTTGATCCCGAAGTGGCCAAAAAGCTTGTTCATGCAATCAAGGAAGAGGTCGGAGACTTTACCAATGAAACGAATCGTCCAGTCCTTCTCACATCGATGGACATTCGCCGCTATGTTCGCAAATTGATAGAGCTTGAACTCTATGAATTACCAGTACTATCCCACCAGGAGCTGACAGAAGAAATAACAATCCAGCCACTTGGGAAAATTGCCATGCCTAGGTAAAAATGAATATTATGGGACTTGGAGAGGAAACGATGATATCCGCCAAAGGAAGCTTCGATGCTATTTGAAAAGATTTTTCAGGAAGGAAACAATTTTTTGGCGAAAGGATGGGTGAGGAGTTACCTTTTTGGGTTGTTTGAGCATATTCCGATTGGAATTGCGTAGTGTTTTTGGGGTGGCCAAAAACTTTTGCCCGTTTATGGATGAGACAAACTTTGAAGCAGATGAGACTGGATCATTTAGCAATTCGTCGGGGCTACATCTTATAATACCACAGATTTCATCAAAATGTAGGATACACATCTGATATGTCCCTTTTTTGTAGTTATCTAGACATGATTTGACACAGGGGATGATGGTGTTTGGAGCAACGTGAATTTTCGAAATTTTTCTATTGCAGTTGTGCGTGGATACGGCAAACAGCTGTCTTTGAAGGTTGTAAATATTGCAGGCATGGGCTGTTGGCTCGCCATCAATTATTACCTGCAACATATTGTGGTGTTTGGAGATTATCTCATTGCTGGCAAATAGTGGTTCGTTAAAGTCAAATAGGTACGGAAAATTGTTGAAATGAGAATCTAAGTACTGGAAAAATGTATCCGTTGGAACATTTACCCATCTGCCGTGTTTGGGGTCTGTTTCGCTACTGGCGATTTCCCAGTATTGGAAAATGGAATGTCCATTTAGCAAAAATATGGCATCAAACAAAGTTTGCCCATTGGAGAACAGGTTTTCGAAAAATTCATAGTGGTTGTTTTTTAGAAAAGCAACTCTATAGGGGACTTTCGTCGATTTTAGGCCTTCCCTACACACGTCGCTTGGGGGAAATCCTACAAAAACTGTAGCCTTTGAAATATCATTGATGAAAAACATTTTCTGATTTTTCCAAACATCTGCATTCAAATTTTCACATAAAAGGTCACAATCTCCACAGAGAAAAATACCCGCTTCATTGGCGAAGCTTTTGATCAATTTTAGCTGTTTGTAGGCAAAAAATTGCAGTATTTTATGGAACAATATCCTATCCGGAAGCTGTTTTTTTACTATGTCTCCTATTCTGCGACTATACACTTTGAGAATATCCGGCCATTGGGAAAAATCGTTGGTCCCAATTTGATCAGACAGTGCACAATATAAAGAATATTCTTCAATCCAATAGCCATGTCCGTCGCAAAAGTTTGTAAATTCTGTCCGCAAAGTTCGAGTATTATGCCTATCAAAAAAATCCATTATTCGGCCAATGGTTTCTTCGACTGGAAAATTTTCCCCTAAAACGGCGGGGGATAAAATATTTTCATCAATCGCAAATGATGAGATTGTTTTTTCATTCCTGCGGGTAAAGATGCTTCCGATGTTCAAAAATTTTATTCCACAGGCATTAAGAAATTTCATCAAACTCTTTATGTCATCTCTCGTTTTGAACAATTGCATGTTGCTCAATATGTCCAACCTGACGCCGAAAGTTCGGAATTTCCCCTTGAAAGAATTAATAAATTTTGTCCTTACATCTGCCACACTCCCAAAGATACTAAACAAATGTCACTTGTAAAGTCACCGATAACTGCCATAGGGCAAAACTTTACTTTTTGACAGAATGGAATTTATGGGAAGGCACAATACGTTTTAAATATTTTGCTGTCTTCTTATCAAAATCCCTCGCCTCGGGCCGTTATTCATCATTTTCAGTGCTGTTCGGATATTTTCTTCCGTACAATTGTACAATACTTTTACTTCCGAATCCCTGTTGGAAGTGTTAACGGAACAAATGACTCCGACGACACCAATGCTTTCATCATCTCCTTGAAAGACGTCTATCCCTTCCCCATCTTGGGATTGTGTGTTGTTGATAAACCCGTAGTCCATGGGGTAAATCAAAACTGGGAAACTTGGATGGGGCGTGCCCTTTGGGCGGTCAATTGTGATCCCATGTTCACGAATCAACCCTTCAAACATTTCAAAAAATGCGTCATCATCACTCATCATTCATCACCTGCCATTTTTTTGCATCTTGGTTGCCAGCGTCACGGTGAAACAAAATAATTTTATCTCTTGGAGAATTGGAACCGTTTTCTTGCCCCTGGTTGTCCTGGTTTTTTCCGTTCCCTAACTCGACTATCGCGGGTAAGTAGGCCTTCTTTTTTCAACACCGCTCGTAGTTCAGAATTCATTTTTTCGAGAGCTCGGGCAAGTCCCAATGATATTGCTCCCACTTGACCCATTATTCCTCCTCCCGAAGTTTTCACACTAACATCAAGCCTGTCAACGTTGTTAGTCAGCACCAGGGGGGTAAAAAGCTGCCGTTCCGCACTGTCCAGGGGACAAAATTCAGCAACGCCCTTTCCATTTATGTTGAACTTCCCCGTTCCTTCGCAGATTTTAACGCATGCGACGGCACATTTCCTACGTCCTGTACCACAATATGTACTTACTTTCCTAGATACCATTTTACAAAACCTTCTTACCCATTAACATCAATAACAATCGGCTGCTGAGACGCATGCGAATGATCCTCACCTTTGTATACCTTTAACTTGGCTATTAACTTTCTCGAAAGTTTATTTTTTGGCAACATTCCCCTTACTGCGTGCTCTATCAAGAATCCAGGTCTTTTTTTTCTCATGTGAGAAACGGGGACATATTTTTCCCCTCCTTGGTATCCCGAATAAAACATATATTCCTTGGCATCATTTTTATTGCCAGTCAGCTTAACTTTCTCGGCATTGATAACAATTACAAAGTCTCCCGTATCCATGTGTGGAGTATACATGGGTTTGTTACGCCCCCGCAAAATATTAGCGATTTTGACGGCCAGGCGACCTAAAACCTTCCCTTTGGCGTCCAATAAAAACCACCGCTTATGCTCGATATCCTTTGCCGTCGCTAAAGTCGTACTCATAATAACAAGATGCAAGCTAAGTCCGACTTGGAGTTTGTCAAATAATTTTTGTAATTTTCTT
>JAITET010000002.1 GCA_031281895.1 Puniceicoccales bacterium
TTATTGTCGAATGCATTCGAAGGTAAATTAATGAGTACTAATAGTCAAATATTGTCGGTGTTGGAGTACATGGAGAAGGAAAAAGGTATTAGCCGGGCTGATATGATTGAAACTATCGGCGAAGCAATTCGTACGGCAGCACTGAAAAGCATAAATGCTGGCCACGATGTTAGGATAGATATTAATCCTAAAACGGGGAAATTGCAAGCCTGGGCAATATTTGAAGTAGTGGATTCTGTCAGTGATCCGAAAACACAGATCCATTTGAGCAAAGCATTGTTGCTGGATGAAAATGCAGAAATTGGTTCCGTTGTAGAAAAAGAAATTGATCCAGCGTTTTTAGGAAGAATTGCAGCACAAACGACAAAGCAAGCAATTTTACAACGGGTGAGGTTTTTTGAAAAGGAAAAACTTTACCATGACTTTAAAAATCGTGTGGGGGATATAGTTTCTGGGACCATCAAAAATATCGATGGCGGGAACTTGTACATCGACGTGAATGGAGCAGAAGCTATAATGCCAGCCCGTGAACGAGCTCGAGGAGAAGAATTTTCGATTGGTGAAAGAGTCCGTTGTTTGCTATTAAAACTTGATCCGTCCAGTAGGGATGCAGAGTTGATCCTTAGCAGGAGTCATGTAAATTTTATTAGGCGGTTGCTAGAAATTGAAGTCTCTGAAATTGCTGACGGTAGTGTGACGATCAAAGGTATTGCCCGTGAACCAGGATATCGAACAAAAGTTTGTGTGGGAACGAACGATAAAAATATCGACCCGGTTGGTGCCTGCGTCGGTATTAGAGGAATAAGAATAAAAAGTATCGTTCGAGAACTTAGTGGAGAAAAAATTGATGTTATTAGATATGATGACGATCCTGAAAAATTGCTCTTCGAAGCAATAAAACCAGCGGTACCAAAGAATGTTCGCGTTGACTATGACAGCAGGAGAATTTATTTCGAAGTTGCAGAGAAAGACCTGGCAGTTGCAATCGGAAAACACGGATTGAATGCAAAATTGACGTCTCGTATGATGAACTGGCGCCTGGATATAAGTAAAGAAAACGAAGCAGTGCCTGAAAATTTTGATGAGAAACTGGAGCGAGCAGTAGCCGGTTTGCACGGAATTCCAGGTATCAGCGACGAACAGGCACAAAAACTTGTAGCCATCGGGATTACAGACATAGATGCCTTCGAAGGAGTTAACATTGAAGATTTAGCAGAAGCTGGATTTGACATGGATGTATCCAAAAAGATATTGGACACTGTGCGAAAATTCTGTAAAAAATAAAAGAACAAGATGAGTATAAGGGTATATCAATTGGCGAAACGGCTGAACTTGGAAAATAAACAGGTGATTCAGTTGTTGCGTGAACGGGGTTTTGATTTTAATAGCCCTTCAAATTCGATTTCATCAATATATGCGGATGCACTCATAGAAGAAATTGGGAACAAAAAATTCCCCACCGAAGAAACGTCCTCCGTTTCTCCTCTGAAACAAAAAACGCAAAATCTTGGAAATGCTCAAGGTGATATTCTTGGTGGCAGTGCCATGGAAACCAAAGAAGTTCCCTTTTCCAATACCTTATCAAAGGAGCAACAAAATAGTGCCGGTTCGAAAATTGATACGATAGACACAAATATCAGCAACAAGCTTGATTCTGCGCATGATGTTGGAAAATCTGCCATCGACAAAAATTCCCAGGGATATTCCGATCGATTGAAGCAGGAAAGAACAAATAGACGGGAAAAACCTGTGATGATCGCCGTTAGTTCACTGGAGAGGACAAGAAGAAAAGATGATGAACCTGAGGTACGATTGCCTGAGTTGAAGAAGCATTCACCCACCGTTGATAGCAAAATTCATGAGCCTGAAGAAAACACACTGACCACCAATTTTAGACCTTTTTTTAAAAAAAATCGAACGGCAGCCTCTAAAGGATGAAGTATTGCAAACCCTCGAAGTTAAAACTCCACTGGTAGTACGGACATTGGCCACTCAGATGAATATCAAGCCTTTTCAGCTAATATCTAAGCTGATGAGCATGAACATCTTTGCGTCGATGAATCAAGAAATTGACATATCCATTGCCAAAAATGTTGCAGAAAAGTTTGGATATAAATTAGTCCTCGCCAAACAAGAGTCGGTAAAAATTGCCAAACCAAAATTGTCCATTGAACAAGATATTCTCGTTGGGAAAAAAGAAGGAAATTTGGTCGAACGTCCGCCCGTAGTGTGCATATTGGGACACGTTGACCATGGGAAAACCACGCTCCTCGACACCATTAGGCATGCACATGTTGCAGCAGGAGAAGCAGGAGGAATTACTCAACACGTGGCGGCCTATCAGATTGAAAAGAATGGTAGAAAAATAACTTTTATTGATACTCCTGGACACGCAGCATTTTCGAAGATGCGAGAGCGGGGAGCAAATTTGACCGACATAGGTGTGCTAATAGTTGCCGCCGATGATGGATTTATGCCGCAAACGGATGAGGCTCTGAAATTTGCACAGAAAGCAAATATTCCGATTATCGTGGCGATCAATAAAATTGATTCCAAAGGAGCAAATTCTGATAGGGTAAAACAGCAGATGCAACAACGAAATATTACGCCAGAAGAGTGGGGTGGAAAAACATTGTGCACTGAAATCTCTGCTCTCCAAGGGATAAATATCGAAAATCTTTTGGAACTAATTTGGTTGCAAGCGGAAATCATGGATTTACGGTCAGATTTATCGAGTCCCGCAGGAGGAATCATACTCGAATCCAAGGTTACTTCCGGACATGGTGCGATGGCAAGTACCATCATACAAAACGGCATTTTGAAAGTCGGAGATTGTATTGTCTGTGGTCCTTGTTATTGTAAAGTAAAGTCATTGATCAATGATCGTGGGCAACGAATAGAAGAAGCTTTGGCATCCACTCCCGTAAATATTATCGGATGGTCTGATATTCCCGAAGTTGGTTCAAAATTCTCACTGGTTGAAAACGAAAAAGCTGCCCGTAAACAAGCGGAAGAAGTGGAAGTAGAACTCAAAAAAATTCAAAGTTTACAAAAAAATGACAAGGAAGAAATTATAAATTTGGACCAGCTATTTTCTGCAATAGCTGCCGTTGAGGAAAAAACTCTAAATGTAATTTTACGGGCAGATGTCCATGGTAGTATGGAAGCCTTAGGTGATGTTTTAGGGACCATACATAGCAAAAAAATTAAATTAAACATTTTGAACTGTGGAGTTGGTTCGATCAATAAAAGCGATGTTATTTTAGCAGACACGTCAAAGGCACAGATCATTGCGTTTAATGTCAAAACAGAACCGAATTCCCAAGCCCTGGCAAAACAACTCGGAGTAAAGATTATTCAACACGACATTATATATGAAATCGCCGATAAGGTCCGAGAAGCTATGGCGGAATGCTTGGACCCGGAATTGCAAGAAAATAAGCTTGGAGCTGCTGAAGTTCGTAAAATTTTTAACATTAAAAATAATGTAATTGCCGGATGTATGACCATAGAAGGGAAAATTTTAAAAGAAAAATTTTCCCGTGTGATACGGAAGAAGGAAATGATTTTTCAAGGGAAATTTGCATCGATCAAAAGAGAAAAAGATTTTGTTAATGAAGTGCGGGCAGGTTTTGAATGCGGAATTATCATTAGCGGGTTTGATACGTTTGAAATCGGAGATATCATAGAGTGCTTTGACATAATAAAAATTCAACCGTCCCTATAATCCTATGCCCTCATCACCAAGAATTGTTCGATTAAACCAACTCGTATATCAAGAGTTGAGTATGATTCTACGCACGCTGTTCCATGATTCAACGGCTAAAATTTCCCTGACGGGAGTTTCACTTTCTCCAGATTTATACGATGCGTGTGTTTATTTTTCCGTCCTAGGAGATGAAAATGATATCCGAAAAGCGACAAAATTTCTACTAGGAAATGCAAAAAATCTATGCCAAACGCTATGTCGGCGAATAAAATTAAGACGTTCGCCCCATTTAAATTTTAAGTACGACAACTCCATTGCCCGCGGTCAAAATATTTTAGCTATACTAGATAACTTATAGACATGCCATGGGTAATAGAAAAATATCAGCATTACTATTTAAATATTCTGCCTATAATGTCGTCGGTCACATAAGGCCTGATGGGGATTGCATTGGAAGCCAGCTCGCTATTTTTAATATTTTGAAGGCGAAAAATATCCAATGTAACATTATAAAAAATGATGATTATGGGTCAATCTTGTCTTCATTTATGGATGGCTATGCCGTTGTGAATGGGAAGCAAATCAATCCCACATTGCCCCTCATTTGTGTAGATTGTTCCGATTTTAGGCGGGCAGGAACGAACATTTGCGAAAAATATGATAAACCCTATTTGAACATCGATCACCACATCTCCAATGATAAATTTGCTGACCATAATATCATCGATGCCAATGCATCGTCCACTGCCCAAGTTATAGCTGAGGCTTTGCTACGCGAAAATATCGATTTTGATAAAAAAACCGCCGAAATGCTGTATCTTGGCATCATGACCGATTCCAATCGTTTTGCCTATGATACGACGACACTTTCTACGATTAGGGTTGTAGAAGCTTTGATGGGCAAAGGAATCCGTATTTCGGAGATTTTTCAAAAAGTATACGAGCGTAATACCCTTCGAAAGTACTTACTCTTGGAAAGATTTTTGCACAATATGACCGTTTTTGAAGATGGTCATTGTTGCATATCATTTATCACCGAGAATGACTTCGTGGAAACACAGGCGGAACTCCTCGACACGGAAGGTTTTGTAAATTATACACGCCAAATTGATGGAGTTAAGGTCGGAGCATTTTTGGAATTCCACGGGACCTATGTGAAATGTAGTTTGCGTTCCAAAGATGCAACTTGGCGCATGGACCTTTTGGCTAAAAAATTCGGTGGAGGTGGCCATCCGGCAGCGGCAGGATTTAATGTTGAGTTAAAAGACATGGATTTTTATGCAAAGTTTAAATTGGCACTCGCTGAACATGTGAGAAATATTCTTAAAAAATGAAACCGTGAATACTGGCAATCTAGATGGAGTTCTTTTAGTAAATAAACCTCGAGGAATAACTTCCCATGATGTCATCGCCAAATTGAGATATCTCCTTGGGATAAAAAAAATAGGACATGTGGGGACCCTTGATCCAATGGCAACGGGACTATTAATAGTTCTCATCGGCCGCACGACAAAAATTTCCCAATATTTAATAGACCTATCTAAAAGTTATGAGGGTACGATGAAATTGGGTATATCGACGGATTCGCATGATATGGAAGGTAGGATCTTGGAAAATCACGACGTAGAAGGTATTTCCTTGGAAGGTTTAAAGAATCTTGCGGGTGAATTTCTTGGGGATCAATATCAAGTACCTCCCATGTTTTCTGCTAAAAAAGTAAATGGTCAAAAATTGTATAAACTTGCGAGAAAAGGGAAAACCATCGATCGGGAACCTCGATTTATACATATTAGCACCTTTGAAATTGCTGACCTACGGGATGACGAAGTTGATTTTTCTGTACACTGTAGCAAGGGCACCTACGTGCGTACGCTCGTCAATGATTTTGGTGAACGTTTAAAATGTGGGGCACATTTGAACCGGCTTTGTAGAACAAAAATAGGGGATTTTTCAATCAACGATGCACTTACGATGGAAGAGATTAGTCAGACACCAATTTTTGAACTTTCAAAACGATTGATACCTGCCTATGATGTCGTTCCTTCGCAGATTATAGGGTAATAGAAATGCGAGAAACACAAAAGAAAGATATGGCAGAAGTAATAAAGACATTTCTCGACGACCTTGTTTACGATTTTTCCGGGAAACCGTTGTTTATGACCATTGGAACGTTTGACGGCGTACATATCGGGCATAAAAAACTAATTTCTTCCATAATCGAACAGGCTAAGAATAATGGCGGTGTTGCCGTTGTTTATACTTTTCTACCTTACCCTACAATGGTCCTCACAACGGCCAAGCCTAAGCCTATGATTTTCGGCATTGAAAAGAAGTATGAAATTTTAGGAAGCTATGCTCTGGACGGTATATTTGAACAAAAGTTCGATGATCAATTTTCCAAAATTTCGCCCTACGACTTTGTAACATTTTTAAAGCGAAAATTTCCTACCCTCCGTGGTATTTCCATTGGAGAAGACTTTAAATTCGGCCATAACCAAATCGGGGACGCCAAAATTTTAAAAGGCTATGCGAAGCATTTCGGAATTGAAGTCACGGTTATGCCATTATTAATATTGAAAGGAAAGCGTGTTAGTAGTTCCCACATCCGGGAATTATTAGAAGTTGGCCATCTCGACTTGGCTAATTTAATGCTCGGCAGAAAATTATAAATTGCTTGCAATTGTTCGTAAAAACTTTTCCTTCTTTATTCAAGGTCGGGTCTCTTGCAAGAAGGGCCAGCGAACCCCGCCAGGTCTGGAAGGAAGCAACGGTAGTTAGGATACCTTCATGTGCGTGAGCGCCTGATCCCTTCTGGAGAAATTTTATTCAACATCTTTAATTTTGGTGCACATACCGTTCCTTATCCCGTTCCTTATGTGCCCTTATCTTTTAAACCATATAATAAAAAGTCTTCAAATTTATATTACTTGTACTTGCACAATTGAATGTTTTATTTATTCCATGCTGATGGCAGTGGAGAAATGGCTGAGTGGTCGAAAGCGCCTTCCTGCTAAGAAGGTGATCTCATAAAATGGGGTCCGAGGGTTCGAATCCCTCTTTCTCCGCCACTGTACATGGAAAAAACTTCACCCATTGGGATTATAGAAATCAACATCCCATCCGTATTTCCCATTCCTTTATACAGTCTAAACCTAAGCGACGGTTATGATTAATGCTCCATGATTAGTTTTCTGCCAATATTTGTAACCAGTCACAATAGACTTCCGTATTTTCTTCAAACGAAGACAGGGCCCCACCAAATTCTGTACAACGATCTTCATTCTGAACGGAAATCTTTTCATCGATTTCATATCTGAAGACATCGTAGGTTTCATTTTCAGCCGGGACACGCAGTTCAACCCTATCATCTCCCACAAAATCTCTCCATTTCATATATTTTAACCTCCTCGGAGAGGTGAGACTAGCAAATACCTTAAAAAAGGCAACATGTTATTTTACAATAATACGCGAATCTCAAAAAAGAAGAGAAAAAACAAAAAAATCCTAGGGAAGGATGGATCAACCCAATTAAACGCAGGGATTTCAAGATATACCTGTGCAATGGTCTAGTTTCCCCAGAGCCTCTTCTTATGCCTATTAGCTTTCGAGCGCTTACTACGCTTATGTTTGTTCATCTTGAGACGACGCTTTTTCTTCAGATTTCCCATATTGAATCGACAAAATATCTAGCTTTGGCCTACGATTAAAAATATGTTATGTAAGTAAAGAACTTTTTTCTAGATTTTTATCTTTACAGGAACGAAATGGAGGCATATAAGAAGCCCATGCAAACTTTAGTGGGGAAGAAGGCTCCAAAATTTTCAGCAATGGCAGTAATTAATGGTTGCAACATTGTGCCAGGTTTTTCATTGGAACAGTTTTTCGGCAAAAAGTATGTCGTTTTATTTTTCTATCCCAAAGATTTTACATTTGTTTGCCCCACCGAAATCTGGGCATTTCAGGAAAAGGTACAGGA